>JAPOOP010000744.1 GCA_026713385.1 Candidatus Poribacteria bacterium
CAAATTAATTTCAAAAGAAACATTGGCATCAGCCCCGTAAACGCGGCGCGCGGCGGCATACAACGCCTCCTCTATCGCTTCAACGATCACCGCTTCAGGTAAATCTGTTTGGGCAGTATATTGACGTATCGCGTTTTGGAGATTCTCTAACATAATAATTGATGCCCGCGGTCTCTCTTGATTATACAGATTTGTAGGCGTTGTCCTGTATAATAAGTCCGCGTGCTCCTTTCCATTTTTTAATATTCGCAGTGTGTTTTTGGCACTTGATCGCTACCAATTCAGGTGTATATGGGCATTGAGAATTTGCGAAATTTTAACGGAGATGTCGTTTCCACCCATCTGTGCTAAGATGACTTCTCCGTGACGCACCTCCACAACGGTGCCTTGTACTTGACGCGTCTGTTCGTTTTTTAGTGCGATTTCTATACGAACGGTCCGTCCACAATTTCGCTGAAAATCCTTAGAGGTACGTAACGGTCTATCTATGCCCGGGGAAGCCACTTCCAACTGAGCATAGTTTGCTAAATGCTTATGCACCTCTAAAATCGGACGTACGATCTGGTTCACCGTTTGACAATCTGCCACCGAAAGCCCATCAGGTTTATGAATGAGGAGTCGCAGCGTTTTTGAATGTGTTTCAACATCCACAAGCTCAATACCGTCACTGTCAAGCATCGGTGCTAACATCTCAATAATGGAATTTTTCTCGTCTGCTGTCATATCTAATATAATATAAAAATAAAAAAACGCGATACTCCCAATAGTAGAGGTTCTTCGCGGTTTATATGATGCCGTAGGACACAGTTGAAAGGAACAGGTAAATCAAGGACAAAGACCCCACCCGAATTTCAAGGACTGCGCTTTACGACCCTACCGATGCCGAAGCAACGGGGTATCAATTCTCGCCATCCACCTCTATTGTTACATAATACCCGTTTTCCTTTTTTCAGTCAAGCCAATTGTCAGCAAGCCCAATTCTGGGGATCAAAGGCTAATGCGTTTCAAAAAATTCGATGACCTCGCCACTGGGTCCTTTGAAAAAAGCGATAGTTGCCTTGATATTACCAAGGTCTACATCCGTTGGTTCTAAGGTTACCTCTCCGCCTGCTTGCCGGACCTGCTCTACGGCAGCGCGCGCGTCGGTCGTAGCAAGAGCAAAGTGGGTCACTGGATCGTTTGGAGAAGCGTCTTTTAGTGCCGGAGACGATGCAGTTGGCTGAAAGAGTTCCATGTGGCTGCCATCACCCATATCTAACAGTACAATTTTTCGGTCAGGCGAGCCGAACTCCGCTATTACCTCCATACCCAAAACATCTTTATAAAAATTCAGGGAGACATCCCAATCACGTGTTTGTACAGCAATATGGTGTGCACCACATCCGTGAATCACTGAATTCTTGGTTCCAATAGCCATGTTAAGCCTCCGACCACTTCACCAATTGTTTCGGCATTGCGCGTAAAAAACCTGTCACTAAAAGCAAGACTCGCAAAGATTATGACATAATTGTATCATATTCTGTGCTGAAAGTCAAATTAAATCCAAACTACCCACGCCTGTTGGTTAGAACAAAAAGTAATTTTCATTCCGATGATAAGTATGCTATACTATTTCGCATGAGCATGTTTCGCGAACACTGGATCGGCGGGTTAGTCGTTTATAGTACTTTTTTCACCATCTCGCTTATCGCCACCTTCGCTGTTCCAATCTTTTATGATACCGTGCCGCAAGAGTGGAATCCAACTATTCCACCGGTGAGAGACATCGTAAAAATTATAGGCTGTTTTGTTGTCGCAGTCCTGTTCGGATTGTGGCCAGATGTTGATATTAAGAGCAAGAGTCAAAAAATATTTTATACTGTACTATTTGCACTCAACGCAGTGCTAATCGTTTTTTTGCAAAAGTATCTGGAATCCGCGCTGCTCGGTCTATTCGCAATGCTCCCAATTATGAGCAAACACCGTGGATGGACACACGCCAAAATTACCATGATTTTGCTCCCCAGTGTGTTTCTGTTAATTCCAATTTATGCCGCATATTCAGAGTGGGAGACAACTGGCACTCTCATAGACTCACTCAACACCTTGCGAGAGTGGGAAGGACTTATGGATGCCGTCCGCAGCGGTTTCCCATTTTATGTGGCAAGTTTTATCGGCTACGCGACGCATCTCCATTTGGATGGCATTTTATTTCGTTCGCGGAAAGCACAACGACAGAAGGCACGAGCCAACCAATGAACATAGCAAAACAGATACTCCAAGAACCATTTGACAACCCAATCATGCAAGCACTCAAAGCTTTCGCAAAAGATCGAGGGGTGCAGCTCTATCTCGTCGGAGGAAGCGTGAGGGATCTGTTCCTGAGACGTCAGACGACAGATATTGACTTTACGCTGGCATCTGATGCAATCCAGTTTGCTAAAGCATTTGCAGCCAACATCGGAGCGATCGCCATCGCCTTAGAAGAAGCCCCACCCACAGCCCGCGTGATTGTTAAACCGGACAGCACTTCACAAACCCCACAACTGAGCATGGATTTCGCACAATTCCGAGCCCCATCGCTCACTGACGACCTACGTTTGCGGGACCTGACGATTAATGCAATGGCAATCGAGTTTGAAAATGTGGGAACGTTTACAAATAAGGCACGCAAACAAGTCCGCTGTCGGGTAATTGATCCGTGCGGTGGTATGAAAGACCTAAAGACTGGTCTGCTCCGATTTCCGAGCAAACAGGTGGTGATAGAAGATCCTGTTCGACTTTTACGGATTTATAGATTCGCAGCGCAGTTAGACTTCGAGATCTCCCAGAATGCAATCGATCTGGTAACTGCGTATAGGTCAATGCTATCTGGTGTAGCGGCGGAACGGTGCCGCGACGAACTGATAAAAATGCTTTATGTTAAGAAGGCACACCAGTATTTACAACAAATGGAAGCAACAGGACTACTCACACAGGTCGTTCCGATTATCAAAGAACCTCACAAGGCTTGGAACTCGCTTGAAACTTTTGAGGAAAGTCCAATTCCGACAGCACTCCACACCTATCGCAAGGAAATTAATCACTATCTCCAAGAGGAACTCAGTTTAGAAATCAATAGGTGTTCGCTAATCAAGCTTAGCCTACTCTTAGGAGACAATTTGGGTAGTATCGGTGAACGCCTGCGATTCAGCCGAAAAGCAGTACAGTTTATGGAATGTCTCATCTCAGGAAGTAAGAAACTTAAAAACACAATCCCACAATTGACCCAGAAACAGATAAATCACTTCCTTAGAACTTATGCGTCCGATTGGTGGGGTATCCTCCTATATTCCGCAGCATCATCTCCAATTGATTCGGCAATTCTAAAACAGATCGCTGATACTTATTATGAACATATTCTGCCGATCCGCAAGCAGGGCAGACTGATCACGGGAAACGATCTGATTCAGGAATTTCATTTGAAAGAAGGGGAGCAAATTGGAGATTTGTTAAAAGAGATTGAGGACCGTCAATTTGACGGTGAAATCCGAACCCGTGAAGAGGCATTTGCTGCGGTAGCGACATTAATTCAGAAACACCGGTGACTCACCCGCTCCATCAGTTTCTCTGGGCTATAATTTCGTTTGATATTTTTGTAGCAATCTTGGAATCAAAGATAGCAAGAGCATCAGCACACCAGCGATTCCAAGATAGAGTAGCGTCTTCCAAATATTGCCCTCACCACTCACAAACGCGCCACCGAGCTGAACAAACACTGCTGTCCCCGGCAACATAAAGATAGCAGAGACAAGCACATAAGTGGAGAACCGAATACTGGTTAGCCCATAGGCATAGTTTTGAAGGTTAAATGGGAAAATCGGAACCAAGCGCGTAAACATCAAGATACGCCATCCCTGTTCTTCAACCTGCTCATCTATCTTTCGGAATTGCGCGTTACCTTTGACCCAACCTTCAACGAGGTCGCGGGCAACATAGCGGGCAATGAGAAAAGCAACAGAGACAGAGATAATAGACGCTACGGAAGCGTAAAAGACACCCCACAACGGCCCGAAGACGAAACCCGCTAACACAGTTACTGGGGAACCGGGGAGGAAAAAGACAGTGGATACCAGATAGAGCCCGATGTAGACCAACGGGGCAATTCTCCCAAAACCCGCCACCCATGTTTTGATTTTCGG
>JAPOOP010000381.1 GCA_026713385.1 Candidatus Poribacteria bacterium
ATCAATCTCCATGATTCGCACATTGGGCAGGACAGCACAGAGACTCGCGCTCATGTGAGTAGCAAGATGGCTGTAGTAGTTGTGAGGCGCGACGTTGAGTTGGAACACATTTGCCAAGTCACCAACCTTCTTTGAGGGGGCAAATCCGTTCCACGGCACATCTATCATGAACACATCGGCAGCGCGACATTCAAAATAGGGGAGGTATTCGCGCATGTAATAGAGGTTTTCGCCGGTACATATCTTCGTCGTCGTAGAATCCTTGATTTGCCGGAGAGCCTCATGGTCGTACATATCAATCTCCAACCAGAGCAGGTCGAACTGCTCAAGGACTTTGGCGATACGCATGCACGCTTCCGGTTTGAAGTTGAAGTTCAGATCGAGATTGATACTGACATCGGGACCTACGGCTTCTCTGAAAGTGCCGATTAAGGTTTCAATGTGGCGTAGTACTTGAGATGTTACGTTCCCATCGGTAGTACCGGGTCCACCCCCGAAACCGCCGAAATGGACAGATGCGGTGTCACCGGGGAAAATGACGTTGGTTTTAAGCGCAGTGAAGCCTTTTTCGACGACTTCACGTCCTAATGCGGCGATGTCATCCATGCTTTTTAAGGGTGGCACACCGATGAGTTCATAGTTGCGTGCGCGGGAAGATCCACAGTGCGACCAGTAGACACGTACATCATCGCGTGTCGGTCCACCGAACAGCTCAACAACCGAGATTCCCAACGCCTTCGCCTTAATGTCTACCAACGCACACTCAATACCGGCAATCGCTTTCGCCGCGATACCGCCGGGGCTTTGCCGAGAGCCGCGAATCATGTCCCAAAATCGCATCTCATAGGGGCGTGGATCTCGTCCAATCATCAATGGTGTGAAATCCTTGATAGTCCCTACCACACCGTTAGGGTTTCTGCCGTCGCTACACTCGCCGTAGCCAGTGACACCTTCGTCAGTTTCGACCTTCACAAAAGTCCACGGACGCCAACCAGCATCCACAATAAAAGTTTCAATATTTGTAATTTTCATAGCAATCCTTAATTGATGTTTCTGGTCTTACAGTTTGACAACTTCTTTACGTCGATCCGATTCAAGGAGCGCGTCGCAGACACGCACTGTGTTTACTGCCACTTCAGACCACTTTTCCTCAAGGTTCCCAGATTGCACAATATGAGAGAACCTCTCAATCATTGCGACCTCTTGGATGCACCCGTCAATAGTGCTCCGCTCGTTTCCGTCCGATCCATGAACCCAAAATCGAGCGGAGTCCTCAGACGTAGGGACGGTGAAATCATCACAGACGATTGAGGCATGCGTGCCAGCGACCTCAAACCACTT
Organism: Candidatus Poribacteria bacterium; assembly: GCA_026713385.1. Taxonomy (GTDB): domain Bacteria; phylum Poribacteria; class WGA-4E; order WGA-4E; family WGA-3G; genus WGA-3G. The sequence goes on from JAPOOP010000381.1 coordinate 1,342, forward strand.
TCGGAGTCCTGTATCAAACCCGCAATCCAAGGTAGCAATGCGTTCATCGCTGAACCAGAGGATACCGGCAAGATTAAAATCCACGCCAACTTCGTAACGCGCCGTCGCGAAAACCTGTGTCGGCATATCTTCAAATGCCCAGAGAATCGCCCGGATACAATAGTATCCTAAATCTCCGAGACTTCCACCTGCGAACTCCTTCATTGCTCGGATATTCCCGACAGGAATTGTGTCCCAATTGAAAGTAAACGCCGCTGTCACTCGCCGGATCCGTCCAAGGGTATCGTCTGTTAGTTTCTGTTTCATCGTCGCGGTGCGTTCATGGTGAACCCACATAACACCGTCCATGAGTTGCACACCATTTTGGCGACAAGCCTCTGCCATTGCGATAGCCTCATCAGCATTTGCAGCGAGCGGTTTCTCACAGAGGACGTGTTTGCCATGTTCGGCGGCTTTGATTGTCCATTCGGCATGGAGTGAGGGAGGTAACGGAATATAGATGGCATCGATTGAGTCATCAGTGAGGAGTGCATCGTAGGTGCCGTAGGTCGTAGAGACATTATGCTCTCGTCCCCATGCAGCGGCACGTTCTTCGGTCCGACTCGCGACCGAGATTAAATCAGCATTCCGAGCGAGATGAATCGCGCGGGCGACCTTTGTTGCGATATTTGCTGTGCTGAGAATTCCCCAGCGGACCGGTGATTTTGCTTCAGTTGTCATGTTGTTCCGCCTGATATGAAGTTGTCTGTTTTGACGCTTGAATTCACTACAATATATCCAATAACAGAAAATTAGTCAAGTACATGGCAATTGGAAACCAAGGAGATTTTATTTTCAATTACAGCGCGAAAATGATATAATAAGGACGTTAAAACAACAAGCACTTCGCGTGCTGGCAATAGACTAAAGTATAAATTTCGTATACAATCAAAGGAGTTTTATGAATACTAAAAAATTCACATTATTCGCGGTTACCGTGCTAATTCTGGGACTTTCCGCGTGTGATCGAGTTTCCCAGATTGTTCAACCTACCACATCTCAGATGACAGAAGTTAGTGAAGATATTTCCATTGGTGTCACCTTACCGATGACAGGCCGGCTCAGCACCTCGTTTGGCATCCCAATATCGCAAGGCTTTGGATTGGCACTCGATGAGATTAACGCCGCACAACACGACGGCGTACAACTCAAACTTATCATTGAAGACGATGGAAGCACTATAGAGGGTGCGGTTGAGGGTTTTAACAAACTGATTCATCAAGACGGAGTATCTGTTATCCTCGGACCTGCTACCTCAGGCCAAACCGAAGAAGTTTTCCCGATTGCCCAAGAGAATCAGGTGGTGGCAATAAGTCCGACATCCTCCGCTCGCGGTCTCAGCGCGCTGGGTGATTTTGCTTTTCGCGTCTCACTTGCCACAGATGTGCTGATACCAAGCGGCATTGAAGCAACACAGGCGAAACTCGGTTATCAACAAGCTGCTACGCTCTATGATGAAACTGATCCTTTCTCTACTGATGGAGATGAGGCAGTGCGGGAGGTACTGGCGGCGAAAGGGGTTGAAGTGGTCGCCACTGAAACCTTCCAAGGGGGGGATACCGACTTTTCTGAACAGTTAACCCGAATCCAGGCACTGGTTCCTGATGTTATCTTTGTTTCATCTTTACCCCCAGAAAAACCTGGCATCCTCACCCAAGGGCATCAACTCGGTATATCCGCTCCCTTTATCGTGCGCACATTAACCGGAGGAGATGTGCAAGCGGCAGGTGCGGCTGCTGAAGGAGCGATGACTTTTATCGGATGGGGTGCCGCTGTTGATACACCACAAAATCAAGCGTTTGTGGAAAATTATACCGCCACATTCGGTATGGAACCGAGCAATTATGCTGCGCGCTCGTATGCGACATTTTACATTTTGGCGGAGGCGATCGCGAAGGCACAATCAACCGATTCTGCCGCGATTCGAGACGCGCTCGCAAGTATCAAAGATTTTGATACAATTTTAGGTAAATTCTCTTTTGATGCTCACGGGGAGGCGGTTTACGCCCCGAAAATCCTGGTTGTCAAAGATGGCGAATTGGTGCTCTTTGAGTAGTTCACTGTATAGTTCACAAAAATCGTGCAACATTCATTAGACCAATTTTACACTAAACCAGAGGTCGCGAGAGCATGTTGGGAGCATTTCACGGATACGCTTTCAACACTAAACCGAAGTCTCAGCGACCTCTTTTTCATAGAGCCTGCGGCTGGCACTGGTGCGTTTTACAAACTCTTACCATCGGAAAAGCGGATAGGAATAGATCTCGTCCCAAAATGTAGCGATCTGATGTCCCAAGACTTTTTTAAAATCACCGACTTCCTGTTCACACCCAGTGATACCGCCATTATCGGTAATCCACCCTTTGGCAAACGCGGAAAATTAGCGATAGACTTCTTTAACCATGCCGCCCATTTGGCAGATATTGTCGCGTTTATCGTACCTGTCAATTTCCGAAAATTTGGCACTCACAAGCAGCTCGATACCAGTATGCGGTTTATCAGTAAATTGCCTCTTCCAAGAGACGCGTTCCATCTCGAAACTGGCAAATCCTATTCAGTAAATACGGAGTTCCAGATATGGACCCGTTTGGTAAGTACACACCCAGACATGCGACAATATAAGCCGTTACCGATTCGACATCGAGATTTTCAGATGTGGCAGTATAACAACACGTCTGACGCTTTGAAAGTTTTTCAAAACCCGTTCGACTTTGCTGTGCCGTGTCAGGGATGGCAGGATTATTCTCGTAGAGAGATAGATGAAAAGCGGTGTGAGCGGAATAAGCAGTGGATGCTCTTAAAAGCGAACGACTTTAACGTCTTATCGCGGTTGATACATATTGATTACGAGCATCTGGCGCAGGAGTGTGCTACGGCTGTTCCGGGTTTTCGGAAGGGTGACCTTGTGAAGGCGTATACAGAACACTACGGAAAGTAAAATCTACTTCGGGAATAACCACCAAATTCTACGCGAATTCCCAAATCAATCAGTAGATCTCGTCTATTTATACCCACCTTCTTCGGGGAATTCGACTCTTTTTTATGGTAGATTTTACAATTAACATTACATTATTAAAGCGTAAGAGGGAACTCCGATTCCCGACTATCAGTGCATTTGGTCGCGATTCGGAGATCGCTCCTACAGAAGAGATGTAAACTTATTTTTATATCCGACTATAAATAGACGCTAAAACGACGACTTTATCTGTCCCCAAGTTATCGTCAATTTATCTTGTGGTTCGATAGCACTCGCATTTAAGTTTGGAATATCGGGACCTGTGATGCGGACGTTATCGTAATCCACAATTCTGTCCTGATTCCCCAGTGCTACCGTTCCGCTTTTGTACTGACTATCCTTTGCTTCAATCATCATCTCCCCGTCATAGAAAACCTTGATGGTGGTCCCTGAAAAGCTCAATTTGACCGTGTGCCATTTATCCACCTCTGGTTTATATGGAGCTTCACCGTGGTTTTGCAGACCGGTATTAATATCCCAGCCCGGATTACTAAACAGATTCATTTTTGCTGATCCTGGATACAGCCAGACAACATAATGTGAGCCTGTCTCAAGGTCAACGCGCCCACGAACGCCACCTGGGAAGTTGGCGACCTCTTTGTGCCGCAAATCAACCTCCACATCATAGTCTGTCCATTTGTTTGGAGCACCAACATCTAATCCTTCGCCGGTAAAATTGAACTGGGAGATTGCCTCGCTCCACACGAGACCCTTTGGATCAAAAGTGACGAAAGTGTTCCCTTTCTCTATACCCCAGAAGGACTTGCTATCTTCATTCTGTGGGGAGCGTTCCCAGCCTTCTGTATCGCCATCATCAAAGTCATCAAGGATTTCCCCGCCGAAGCTAAGAGGAACTGATATAAAAATCAAAATGGAAACAGAAATGGCAATTCGCGTAAAAAGCTGAATCGACGAAAATTTTCTTGCACCTAACATCTTTATCTCCTTCGTTGCTTTAATTTTAGAGAGTTCTGTCTAACGTCAGTTCTACTTAAACATTTCGTCCGTCTAAAGGTTCCGTTTTCGCGTCTCAAAGACATAAATTGTAGCACAAACTTTTAGTTTGTGGCATATTCCGCGCAAACTAACAGTTTGCGGTACAAGTAGAGGTTCCTTTTATCGAACTCACGCTTTTGTCTAAATAATGGCATTGCAGTTGGGCAAAACCTTCCTAACTGGGAGCCTCTACCATTTATGGATAAAAGTATACCAACCGAGAACTCTTTGCAAACTGCGCCAATGGTTCAGTCTGTCCTCTGCTCGACGCAATTGTCCCCTTCCTGAAAGTATCTCCTATTGTTAGGTATTGTGACTGAGTTCAAACCAATCGACTACCCAAACCGTTCTGGTCGATAGGGTACGAACCAATCCACCCTTACATCGTCGGCAATTTCCAAGGTTGCCATTTCACCGACCAAAGGTGCCAATGTTACACCACTGTGCATTAAGGCAATATACAGATTTTGCACCGATTCGGTGAACCCAAGCACAGGAAACCCATCAAGCGGCATCGGACGATACCCAACCGGTGTTGGAATCGCTTCAGTGTCTGCTATCGCTGGTAAATAAGCTTTGGCACGGGCAAGAAGAGCATCGGCGTGCTGTTGCGAGTCATCACGATTTATCCCCTCTTGAGTCCCCTGCCCGATGCTAAGACTTCCGTCAGATAGTTGCCGAAGATGGAGGTGCTGATGGTTTTCATCTGTCGACGGCGCGTGAATAATTGCGACGTTTTGTAAAACCTTAGCACATGGCGTCGTCTTAATAACGATACCCGGACTCCGCTGTTGCGGAATATGTATCTGCGCGAGGGATGCAAGTTCACTCGTCTGAACACCACTTGCTAAGACGACGACATCGCACGGAAATTCGGCATCAGCGGTTTTGACAGCAGCGATACTACCGTTACGAATGACAAATCCCGTAACGTCGGTTTGTGAGTGTACAACCGCGCCACTTTCGCAGGCGTGCCGGAGACAAGCATCAATAAACCTATCGGTTTCAATGTGAATATCCGCTTCTGAGAAGGACGCGGCTGCCACGGTACCAAGCTGTAGGTGTGGCTCAAGTGCCATCATCTCGTCACGAGTAATGAGCCGACACGGGTAACCCCACACCTGAATTTGCCGGATGCGCTGACGCAGTTGCGTCGCACGTTCTGGATTATTCTCCCACCGCATTTCACCGCCGTAATGAATACCGATATCCGCATCAAGTTGATGGGCAAGCCGGTACCACATATCCAACGAACGCCGATTGAGGGTATGGTAGTCACGCGGATCTTTCCCAAAGGCGTTTGCCCACGCAAAAGAGTGTCCGGATGCCCCAGCACCGGGAATGTCGCGTTCCAGGACAGTTACAGCGATACCATTGCGTCGGGACAGATGATACGCGATCGCGGCACCAATGACACCGGCTCCTACTATCACAATTTTTAAATGATTGTTTCTGGTCATCGTTCCTCTATAGACATTACATCCCGCTGGGGTTCAAGGGTTTCCATTGCTTCGCAGTAAAAATAGAGGGTTTCAGCCAATGTCAACACAGACTGAATTCCGTAAGGGTGGCATGTTTATAGGAGGACAGTGCCCAAAAACCCATAGTTAAAAAATGTTATCGGTGTGCTGCGACAATAAACCCTGTTAATCCTGCAAGCAACAGTTGGAACCCGGTCTGATAGAATAGCATCAGAAAAGGTTGACAGAGCGCAATCAAACCCAGCGCGATTAAGCCGACAGAGATTTGTTCACACAAGGTTTTCTGCGAAAAAACGATTGAGAAGACGATTACCCCGGGTAGAAGTAGGTGTAGAGCGGTGCTACTAAGTGATGGAAAGAAAGGTTGGTAAAGAAAAATGATACCGAGGCAGGCAAAGGCCGCTGAACTGATAGTCGCGGCTCGCTTCGCTGCGGTTGTCATGCCAAACGCAATCGCACAAGCGAAAAGCACATGAAAAACTGAACCGCGCAAGATTGAAGGAACAGGCAGATAGAGAAATCCGAGACTGATCGCTAAGCCTATGCTGGAAATGACAGCGAT
>JAPOOP010000039.1 GCA_026713385.1 Candidatus Poribacteria bacterium
CCCTTTTGCGCTAAGGTATATAAATCCGCCCGGGATTTCAACGTATTGAGGGAACCCGTAACATTCTCGGAATAATCACGGACCCTTTCCGGGTGCGTCCGAAGATGCACCACGGCGTTGGTAACCATTAAGATGGAGAGTATCACAACGGTTAGAATGAAACGTAGACTGTTGATGTGGTCAAAGAGCTCTCGTTTAATGATATGCCAAATCATATTTTTAATTTTCCTTGCGGTTCGGTCAGGGCAGCTGTGGAAGTAACGGTTCCCTCCGTATACCCAGCCCGCCCGTTGGTTGGGCTTACAGTCTCTAACTAATGCGTGTAGCGGACACAATAAGAAAACACGTTCACTTGAATACTTTGATAGCGCGCAAGCAACATTTAGACTTCAAGTTTGGTGAATATCAGAAATGTCACCGTGAACATAACCAGGTTGATGAGCAAAAGCAAAAACAGTTCTGGTAGTGCCCGTGTTGCGTTTTCCAAGACATCTGCTCTTGCGAAGCGGAACTGGGGTAAATCCCACCAGTCTACTGCGCCTTTGTCAGAGGCGAACCATTGCCGACTGCCGAACGCATCTTTATCATGGAAATAGTCAATGAGGGTGCGCCGGTAACCTTGGACGGCTTGGACGAAATCAGACATACCGTCGAGATCGGTGCCTGCCCACGCCGCAGTTGCAAACGTGTAGAGACTTGCAGGACTGAGTTTCATCAGGCGTTCATGCCATATCGCTCTCCGGAGAGCGGTCCGGTCCAAAGTCTGTTTTCGGACTAAAGCGATTTGTTCTGCCGAGCGGATGTACAAGGCTCCCATGGTCGCATGATACTTTTGAACATGTGGCACGAGGGGATCTGGTTGGTTTGCCAATTTCATATCGATTCCATACCGTCTGCTTAAGTGGCCTCCCGACGAAAAACTATTTGACTGCGTGGTATTTAGGTTGAACTTTTGGGGCTCACCTTCAAGTGGACTGTTTGCTAAAAATCGATCTTCCTCTCTATCAACCTCTTCCCAAATCTGCTCAATCTGTTGATCTGCTGATGAATGTATAGCGCGTGTATTACCAACGGGCGTGATAGCAAACCGGCTCCAGTTTGGATAGACGAGTACCAAAGCTACCCACAGAAACATACAGAGCATCAGGGATGTGGCAGTGCGGCGTGTTGCTGTAGAAATCAACAGTCCAATCAGGTAAAATACGGACAAGTAGATGCTGGTCGTTAAAATTATCCCACCAATCCGGAGAAAATCCGCGCCATCCAATTGGATCGAACCGACGGTGGATAACAGGATCAGGACCATCAGGAGACTCATCAGCACTGGGAGCAGCAGGCAAACCATCGCTCCAATATATTTCGCAAGCAAAATTGTCCCGCGCCTCACTGGGTGGGAGATAACCAGGCGCAGGGTGCCGTTTTCCCAATCTCCTGCGATTGCATCGTAAGCGAAGAGCAGTGCCATCAGGCTCAAGACGACTTGAAAAATGAGGACGAGATCGATCTTAGAAAAAAGGTTAAGAAACGTGTTATCGAGACTTCGCGCCGAGCCATCTGAAATCATTGGGACGGAACCGTGGTAAATTTCAAAGGTGCTACCAAGCCGTTTATCCAATCCCGCACTAAAGAGACTTAAGGGGTTCGGCGGACGTTCAACGGACAGTTTTAAAGTTGAGTAGGTTTTCGCCTCCTGAACTTTCTGGCGATGCGTATTTTCTTGCTGGCTGTATCTCCCCAATCGACGCTCGTAATCTTCAAGGAGGACGATGGCATTCGCGACAACGAGAAGAAGCGTAATC
>JAPOOP010000400.1 GCA_026713385.1 Candidatus Poribacteria bacterium
AGATTTTCCTGAAACGGTTTTTATTACATCGACCGGTAACACCGTCACCGATAACATATCTCCAATAGTTTTCGCGATTGAGGAGCCTGTTTACTTGTTAGGGGTTATAGCCGGATCGATGACCCAAACGAACAAAATCGGGATTGTCGGTGGAGAAAACATCGCGGCTATCAATAGTATGTTCAGTGCGTTTGAACAGGGGGCAAAGCGTGTTAACCCCGATGTCGTGGTCCGTCGGGCATATGTAGGCAATTGGTCGGACATCGGTAAAGGCAAGGAACTCGCCCTCGCACATATTCATGAAGGCAGCGACTTTCTCTTTCCCGTTGCGGATGTCGCGGGACTCGGCGTTTTTCAAGCCGTAGAGGCAGCACAATCCGATGGAAAGACCGTCTACGCTTTCGGCGTATATCGAGACCAAAGCGAGTTGTCCCCTACAACTATAGTCGCGAGTGCTATTGTTACACCCAAGGTGTTTGTAAAACTCGCCAAGGTTGTGATGGAAGGAACCTTTCAACCGCACCCCTATCGCTTCACAATGGCAGAAGATGAAGCCGTTACTTACGTCTACAATCCTGCCTTGAAGGATAAGGTGCCGGAAGCAGTGCAAAAAGCCGTTGCGGATATAAAAGCCAAAATCATTACTGGCGAATTGAAGGTGTCGCAAACCTATTTGACTGAAAAACAGAAATAACGAAGAAAGAAGCAAAGATCATTGAAGGTTAAAAGCCGCTGGCGCAAGACCCTTTAACGCCTTCCCCTATCCCAAAAATGATAAATGGGTAGACGGTCATGCGTGGTGTGCGAAATGGCTTCTCACCCAACTGGTGCCTGACACAAAAAGGGTCGAATAAACTGATACTAAAGTTTGGGCAATTTATTTTTTATAAAGGAGACAAAACCATGAATTTGAAAGGTCCCAATTTATTCTTGATAATTCTCATCGCACTCGCAGCCTTGACAGGTTGTGATAAAGCACAAAGGATGATAATGGAGGGCGTGCCATCGGATACCGGCATGGATAATACCCTGACGGATATGGAAGCGAAGCCCGTCAGGTTGGTCTTGTTCATCGACTACCCAGAGGGTGGCAAGGATGCTTATATCGAGGGGGTCGACTCGGTTGCGGAAACGCTGCAAGCCCCCGAAGAACTTGTTCGGATCAGGGCTTACGATAATCAAGACTCTGAAATGCGTCCACATCGGCTTGTTGAGTTCGATTTTAAGAGTTTTCTCGATGCCGCGACGTATCTGAACCGTCCAGAGATCGCCGCGATTTTCGCAGACTTTCCGAATCACGCGGACAAAGTCGTCACATACACATTTATCCGGGATTCCTACGCAAAAGAGGAGGGAAGCGATTGGCAGATTAAACACGTTTACCTGATTGACTACGTCCTCGGTGGAAAACAAGCCTATCTGGAGTGGGTCAAGGACGTTTCTACAGAGGTCGTTTCCCCACCGCAACTCAAGGCGGTCGCCGCTTACGACAACTATTACGGTGGATCTCCACACCGACTCGTTGCATTTGAGTTTGCCACTCCGGAAGATGCCGATGCTTACTACGCGTTAGAAGAAGTGATACAGACGGACGAGGCTGGACTTGAGAACCGAGCAGGTAACTGGAGCCAGGTCCTGCATAGATTTCAGTTGCGTTCGGATTACATTCATGAATGATCATAGAAAGTTAGAATTCTACTTTTGCGAATTCGCAACCTCACGCAAAAAGGAAAAAAATAGTTATGAAAGTTGTGATGGCTCTAATGTTACTTGTTGTTTTTATTGCGGGTTGCGATCAGGGACGACGTATGATGGATAAGGCAATAACCCAACTCCCTACTGTAGATACGACAGAACCAAGGGTAGAGACAGACACGATGCCTGCCCAGACGATGTATTCCGAAATCACATTTGAGAATGTCTTGGATTTAGCACCCGGACGCTATCGACTGATACCGAATCAAGGGTATGCGGAAGGCAGTGAGGGTGTGGATGTTATCATCTATGATTTGTCCCATGGGAATGTAGATGCATGGGGGAGTCCTTTTCCTTTTGGAGCAGACATCGCGGTGGATGCTCCAAAGATTCATGCCTTCTTTGAACTAACGAAACGCCCCTATGCACTCACGCCTGATGGCGATCGTGTCATAGCGTTTGAACCCGAAATCGACGAGATCGTTATTGAAATCGTCTCCCAGATGTGGGTACGCAAAGAAACAGGTGGAAGCAGAGGCAACAGGTTTGAATACGATGTTGTTGCATATAATGCGATTTTGATAGAAAACCTGACCCACCCTGAGCGGACATTTGAATACGAATAGGGTTGTCAATTCGCATAGTAAAACCTAAAAATATGTAGATAGTCTTTCAATAAACAAGCACCCACCACCGCTGGCAAGGATTGTATCCTCGCCTCTTTGAAGTGTCTAATTAATTCTAAGCTTTACTATAAATCAAGGAGTTTTGCATGAGACGATTAAACATTCGCCGTTGGTCAACACCGCTGATCATCGGCACAGGCATCTTCGTTGCAACGACGGGTGTGTTGATGTTTTTGACGACAACAGACCTTGTGAGGTTCGCCCATGAGATCATTGGTGTAGGGTTTGCGATAGCGATTGTGCTGCATATCCTGAGCAATTGGGTGCCTTTCAAGCGATATTTCGCCCAGCGCGCCGTTATCATCATCGTTCTGGCATGGGGGATTGGCATCGGCTTAGTCACGGCAACCGTGCTTCAACCGACAGAGGACGCTGAGGAAGTCGTTGTCGAGAGAATTGAACAGACACCGATCCGGCTGCTTGCGCCGGTTGTTGGCAAGGGTGTCAGAGAGCTGGTGCTTCACCTCCGGGTGGCGGGGTTCCCTGTTGAAACCCCGGAGATGACAGTTGAGCATCTTGCTGAGAAACATAATACCGACACCGAGGCGATCCTGCTCTTGGTGTTTCACTAAGCGTGCCATTTTCGCAAAGGAGCAGACACATGTCAACGAACATTCGCCGTCAAGATAACGGCGTTATCATCGTCGAACCTCACGGTAGGATCGTCGGGAAGAACGTCGTAATGTTGCAGGAATCTATCTTCCCAGAAGTCAAGGCGTTCGATATCCCCCGCATCCTCATCAACTTAGAGCATACCACTGCGATAAGTTCTTCAGGACTCGGTGTCCTGATACAAGCCTATAAGAGCGTCAAGCAGAAGAAGGGGCGTATGGGGGTCATCCATGTCGCTCAACACATCAAGAACCTGCTGATTGTCAGCCGATTAACGTCGCTCTTTGAGCATTTCGATACAGAGACCGAGGCGGTCGCGGCACTCAATGATGGACAGCCGAAGAAGACTTAATAACGGCTGAAACTCTTTTAAGGCAACCCCACGTTCCACCTCACCAAGCGTGTTGGTGCGCACAACAATCTGCTGAAAAGACACTCAAGAGGGAGAGCGTCCCTATGTCAACCGACTTCAGACCCTTGAAATCTCCCGATGCGACCCGGTCGGGGTCGGCGATATCACTGATGTGCGCCTGAAAGGACACTTCATCTCTGTCGCTCTGCTCTTTGCTAAATTTTGGTCTAAATAAACGTTGGCACTTCACCGAAATACGATAATAAAGCAGAACATGTTAACGGTGAAGGGACTCGGTTAAGAATCCCAATGCTTTAGCTGTCGGAGTGCTTCACGTTAGCATTCATTGAGGAGATATACCTAACATGAAAGGATTCATACCATTTGGCCTCATACTTGCCCTTGGACTCGTGATCTCGACCTACCTTGTTACAGATGTGCTGCGGGATATACGAATGTCTCATCAGATTATTAAGGTGAGGGGATATGCCGAGACCCCAGTCGAGTCAGATATGGCGATATGGCACATTACAGTCAAAGCAAGAGATAGAAATATGGCAGAAGCGTACACTGTTCTCGCTGAACACCGGGAGAAAGTATTAAATTTTCTACAGAAGAACCAGGTGGCAGCTGAGGAGATAAGAATTCGCGCCGTCTCTGTAAATGAGCGCAGGAAACGGGCAGAAAATGGACATGACACAAATGAGATAGAATTCTTTGAACTTTCGCAGGGAATTGGCGTAAAATCGAGGGACGTGCATAACATAGCAAAGCTATCTACATCTATTGCTTCGCTGCTCGGAGAAGGTATAGCCCTACGTTCAGGAATGCCGAGTTACTATTACACACAAGTGAATGAGCTAAAGAGCCAGTTGCTGATAGAAGCGACCAAGGATGCGCGAGAACGGGCGAAAACGTTGGCTGAAGGGAGCGGCGTGAACCTCGGTCCGCTCCGTGCTGCGCGTCAGGGCGTGTTCAGCGTGCGCGCTGCAGATTCGAGCGGTATTTCCGAAAGGAGTACGGATGATGTCTCGTCTATATCTAAGAAGGTTACTGCTTTGGTAACAGTCGATTACGCCATGAAATAGAAGTGACGCATCCGACATGAATCTGACGAAGTTTTCAACATTTTTCATGCCCTCGAAGCGTGCCGGATATACACGCACATTTATGCCTCAGCCAAAGGTGTCGAAAGCACAACGCATCGTACGCGAAAACGATATACGACATCCAAGGTCGCGTCGGGCGTATGTCAAAACGTAATTAAGTTGAAAAGAAAAGAATCTCGATTGCGAGATTGAAACTATTCCAAGCCACGCGCCCGGATCGCTGAAAGGATTGACTTCTAATCGAACCAGTTTGGAATTGAAACTAAACACCAAGCAGGATACCACCTTGACCAGCAACCTTCTAATCGAACCAGTTTGGAATTGAAACTAAACACCAAGCAGGATACCACCTTGACCAGCAACCTTCTAATCGAACCAGTTTGGAATTGAAACTTGGCTGCGGCGCGTCTGGAACGACGACGGTGACACGCTTCTAATCGAACCAGTTTGGAATTGAAACAACTTCTGATAAACTGCTGGCTGATCGTCGTTTTCACTTCTAATCGCACCAGTTTGGGATTGAAACCTATAGTTTCCCTCTTTCTTGACTAAATATAGCATTTATTGGAGAATGCACCCAAAAGGAGCCTCCCCAATGCTTAGATTTTTGTGCATTTTACTCGTTGTTGCTTGCGTCTGTGGCTGCACAATTGACCCACAGCGCAACACTTTCAAAGAAAAGTATGATGTTTATGCGAAAATTGAAATTGACGCAGCGTCTATCACACTCCCTCTCTATCACGATTCTCCTGAAACCGAATTTTATCACTCGCAACTCCTGCTGGATCAGTACATTCCGATCAAGGAATTAGAGGCTTTTGCGGATGCGATTATCCGCCGTATGGATGCCAAAAACCTCTCTGAATATCACAAAATCCAAGATGAAATTGACAGGCTTCATTCTCTCCTTCGTGGTGTCATCCACCCACCAAGACCAGAAGTCGGTTGGGCAGAGATCTGGCGTGAAAAAAAGTCACCGATCTCCTCTTGCAGTACTATTCCATCCGTAATGAGACCGATATACCAGGCATGCTAAAGACCGTCCAATTCACAAGATACTTGTCGGATAAAGACTCTCAGTAAACTCAGACAACTCGTCTGAATCCGAGCCTGAGTTTGCCCGAAAATGTGCAGCGTCGTGATATTTTTGCACAAAACCGTCCATCAATTGAACACCGAAAACGAGACATCCGACAATAGCGGCGAAAAATCCGTGTATAGAGGTCTTTTGGGCTTGAATTGCTTTTGGCACGAAAATTGCACTAAAAATTGCACGCTGTCACACAGGACCGGCAGAACCGGCGATTGATTCTGACGTTGCGAACTGTTGAACTATGGGAGGTTTGCCATGAAAGTGCGCATCACTCTTTTCAGAGGAAGTCTGCGATTCTCTATTG
>JAPOOP010000450.1 GCA_026713385.1 Candidatus Poribacteria bacterium
GGCAGTGCACGGCGAAGATTGTCACGTCATCGGTATGACAGCATGGGTAACGGGACCCGGTCGTCCCGATCAAGGGTTACACGCAGATTGGCTGCCGATCCCCTTACCTGCAGACCTTCTCGAAGATCCACGCGTCAAGGTACCAATTTTCATCTCAACTGCACACTATTACTTGGACGATCTTTACGAAGACCTCGGTCCAACGAAGTTCATCCCCGGTAGCCATCTTTCGGGACGGAGACCCGACGGTGCGACGGAATGGAAAGGCGCGACAGAAAAGAGTATCCTCTGTAATTCTGGCGATGTTGTGCTTTTTCGAAGCGAAGTCTGGCACCGCGGCACAGCAAATCGTAGCGACCAAACTCGCTACCTATTACAGGTGCACTACGCGAATCGGATGATCACTCAGAAATTCCCACCCTATCTGAACCGGTTTCAGTTCGATGAGGAAATCTTGGAGCAGGCAACGGAACGTCAACAGCGAGTAATGGGCAATCATCGCCCCGGTGCCTACGATTAATCCCAAATTTTTCAGAGAACAATGACCTCCACCGAGGATAACAGTTTCGTTTGAATAGAAAAGCGACCATTGGGACACCGTCAACACCAACCGTTATTAGCGAGGAGCCGCACGGGAAAATTATTGCTCTCAGTCTGCTCCTCGCGTTTCTTTGGGGTGGGAATTCGCCGTCCATAAAAATCGGCTTGGCAGACTTCCCGCCAATGGCACTGGCGTTCCTCCGTTTCGTGATTGGGCTTGTCGTCATTGGAGGGTGGGCAGTCTATCGCGGTGTCTCCCTTCGGTTGCGCAAGGGTGAACTTCCTCGATTGTTGTTGCTCACAACGATCTTCATCCTCCAAATCATCTGTTTGAACACCGGTACCCTTTACACGACAGCCTCCCGCTCCACCATCTTCATTAACGTCTATCCGTTTTTCACTGCGCTCTTTGCACATTTCTGGATTCCCGGCGAACGCCTCTCTATTCCAAAGACCTTGGGGATTATAGTCGCCTTCAGTGGTGTTTTCGTAACGGTTGCCCCGAACCTCGGAGAAGGTGAAACGAGCGTCCTCGGCGATATCATCGTGCTTGTGAGTGGCTGCTTTTTAGGACTCCGCGTCGTCGTGACGAAACTGCTCATCCAATCTATCCACCCCTATCGACTCTTGGCGTGGCTACTCACCTTGAGTCTCCCGTGCTACGTCGCCATGAGTCTACTTTTTGAGCGTGGACTGCCGATGCAACTGACACTCAGAAGTAGTGCCGCGTTGCTTTATCAAGGTGGGGTTATCGCGGGTTTCTGTTTTCTGGCGTGGACTTCAGTGCTGGAAAGGTATAGTGCGAGTAAACTCGTTGTGCTCTTTTTCGCAACCCCACTGTCGGGAGTTGTGTTTAGTTACCTGTTTTTAGGCGACGCGTTGACGCTCAGCTTATTGGTAGGTGCCGTCCTCGTGGCAGCTGGGATTTATCTGGTAAACATACGGCGTTGATAGATGGAAACTGACCCGTTCCGCTGGCGAGGTTTCCGAACCTCGCCAGCGAGCGCGTGTGGGGCTTGTTATTCAATGGTCATTTGATACTACTTTACGATGAGCATCTTGCGCAGGAGCGACAGATGATCCGCCTGCAGTTGATAGAAATAGACACCACTGGCGACGCGTTCACCGACAGCGTTTCTGCTGTCCCAATACGCGGCACGACTCCGGCTCGTGTAGTAACCTTCACGTTGATGTCCGAGATCCAAACGCCGGACGATGCTGCCATGTGTATTGTAGATGGTAATCCGCACATTACTGGGGTTCGCCAAGTGATAGGGTATCCACGTCTCTGGGTTGAATGGATTGGGATAGTTCGCCAGCAACAGTGTTTCTTCTGGAATCAGTAATGCCAAGAGGCGTTGAAGGTTCGCTATGCCTTGTTGGAAGGCGATAGAACCGTCATCTTCAAGTTGTGCCTGTTCTATCCACGCTTGTATCACTGCCGGATCCAATTCGCTTACACTATCTGCGGTAAGAATCGAAGGCGACGCTGCACTCGTTGATTCACCCATGTGCTGTGCAACAAGGATTAAGTCTAAGATGCTGACGACACCGTCGCGGTTTACGTCAACTTTGGAGGTGGCAGATGCGACGGATCCCATGTGCTGTGCAACAAGAATCAGATCCAAAATACTGACCTGTCCATCCGCATTCACATCCCAAAGCGGTTGAGATGCTACTGTGATGATAAGATCACGCATCCCAGCAGGAATCACTTCACCCGTATTAGAACCGAATCGAAAGTCATGCAGTGTCACTTGACCGTTTCCAACCGCCTTCGCAGAGAATACCACTGACACCAGCTTCCCCGTCCCTGTGACACCACCTTTGGAAATCAGTGCCGAACTTAAGCCTGTAATTTTACCCGTGGCGTTATCAATCGCACCTTTCTGAAAGAAAGTCGTTCCACCCCCTTTTTTGAGAAACCCACCCTCCTTCACTTCAATTGCTTCAAGTACAGTCGGGTCAAACGTAAGATTAAACTGCCATCCCGCTAAATCCGTAACCTTTTCAGCGTTGACATGGACGGTAAAAGTATCGCCGACGCGAACGCTTGTGGTATCTGCCGAAAACGCGAAGCCAGTCCCGGGGGATACTACCGTATACTCTGTGCCGGGTTCAAACCCGAAATAACCATTAAATTCCCCACCGGAGTTGTGGACGGCAACCAATAATACATTTGTTCCTTGTTTCAACGTGACGGGCGCATAATCTTGATACTCACGAGCCCACACCCACCAATTAAGGTTCTCGTGAACGAACTCTCCATTGAGCCAGACCTTGTGGACAATATAGCTTCCTGCAAACACTTGCGTTTGCTGTTCACGCGGCGAATATAAGGTGAGGGAACCATAAATAACATTCTTTGTATTATCGTTTTCCTTCATATCCATAGCACTTAGCATAGTGCCGATATTATCTTCCCCCGCGGGTGCAATTTTGTGTGATGTCCACACGTTTTCTCCGACAGGAGTTTCCTCTGTCGCCCCCCTTGTTGCGATCCCTAACTCTGTCACAGCACCGTCACTCGCTTGCGAAAGCAAATCCACTCCATCCCAAAAACCCGTTCCCGGCACCAACACCCATAACCAAGGTCCCTCTATCTTGGGACCGCCCTGCGGGAAACCTGGATTGCCGAACCAAGAGATTTTTGTATTCTCACGTAATCCATCCAAAGGCGAGAAGTCGGATATTTTGTTCCAATGAAGTTGCAGCTTTTCCAAGTTGTGCAAACCGGCAAGAGGTGATACGTCCGATATCCTGTTCCTCTGCAGCTTTAGCTCTTTAAGGTTTTTCAAAGATGCCAAAGACGAGATGTCCGATATACCACCGTTCACTAAATCGAGACTTTCCAAATTAATCAATCCTGATAGGGGTGAGACATCTAATACGCCATTGCTGTTAGCCTTTAGTTTTACTAAATTGGTTAATCCTTTTAATGGCAAGAGGTCAAGATCTTTGGCGGCGTAAATTTCCAGTCTTTTCAAACTTGTGAGTCCCGCCAATGGCGATAAATCAGATATTGGGGTGTTCGAAAACTGTAACCATCTAAGTTTCGTTAATCCTGCCAATGGTGAGAGATCTGCTACAGAGGTCTTCCAGAACCCCACGCCCTCCAGATTGATTAACCCCGCCAGAGGTGACAAATCTGAGAATGATTTGCCGGTAAGTCTTACCTCTTTTAGGGTCGTTAATCCGGAGAGAGGGGATAAATCGGATATCGGATTGTCGTGAAGGCTGATTTCTTCCAGATTTGTTGCAAACTGAAGTCCCTCCAAACTCTGAATATCCATTTCAAACGCATCAAAGAACGTCAACGTTGCCAGGTCCTCCGCCGTAATCGCAACGCCGGGTAGTTTGCCGAGTGTTTCTGCGATTGCGGCGCGAAGGTTTGCGTCAGGGATGTGAACGGATTCTCCAGGGATGCGTTCCGTCCTCGGAATAACCGGCTTAACGATAGTGCTGTCAGGAGAATTCAGCGTCACAACGATTTCATTGAAATTCGATGTCCACGTATCTCTTTTCACACCCCCCCTCGCACTCGTTAGCACCCCTAAACCCAAGTTTTTTAGATTCGCATTCTCGCGAACCTTTTCGAGGAGATTCCCCGTTTCTAAGCCGACAGCTGCCGATGCATGTGCCGCATCAATCGGTCTTTGAAACGCCTCGTGGAACCGTTGAACGGGTTCAATTCCACCGAAGACATCACCTGTTTTTTCGAGTGCCTGCCGGTAACGAGCCGTATCTTCTTCTAAGAGCTCGTCCATCTTCGCCTTTCCTGCATAGAGTCGTAACGCCCGATCTTTGTTAAAAGGTGGATTCGCATTTTGTTCAACAACACCCCGCACCTCATCTTCAAACACCTTCATCCCCTCTGTATGACATCCGATGCAGGAGAGACCATTACGGACGGTTGGATCACTCGCCGCTGGGTTCCGGACAATCTTTATCGGTGCTGCATCAAGACGATTTCCCCCGGCATCCACCAGATAGTACGCCTGCAAACCGTTGGGAAGGTTGAAGATAATCTCACCACCATCAGGTCTGAAAGACAGCGGATGCGTAAAGACATTCTGCGTCCCCACGTTCCCAGCGAAGTCGTAACTTTTCCAATACGCCCCATACCGAGAGATGTGCCGTTCAACAACACGGTTGTTACTCGATACACCCGAATTGTTGAAACCCGCACGCCAGACGCGTCTGCCTGCTGCGTTCCGAATATTTTCGACCACATTCACTTCCAGTCGGGTCTCCAGCTCATGATCTGTCTGGGGAAGGTCAAGGATATCGTGATACAGAGGGGGCAAAGAGGCAGTTGCGATAAACCAATCCACATGAACGAACGGCACCTCGCAATTCATCTCTTCGCGAAGATCCGTTAGTTTTTTACGCAGATGCGTCTGTGTCGGTGCATCGAACTCAATACGATACGGATACACCTGTTCAATCTGTGTCCACCTGTTGGTTCCTATTTCCCATTCATAATCGCGGAGATCAATATAGAAAATCGTCTCCTCTGGATCAATAGGCTGCGGTTTGATGACCTCGCGTCCCCAAGAGAGACTATTGACGAGTTTAGAGAGTGCACGTTGATAGGCATGGAGTGCCTCCGCACTCTCACCGGCATTGTAGAGATGCGTTATGGTAAAATAGCGTGTGAAGGCGCGGTCGAAGGGTGATAGTGAGTTGACGTGCTTCTCAATCGTTTCAAGCATTTCGGTGGGCGTAATAAAGTCAGTATCTCGTTCTGGCATCTGCCAATCCGGTGCACCTGCTTGAATCCAGTTACCAATCGTCAGGATTGCTGCCGGTGGAAGTTGGGGTTGACCCAGTGGCATCCGTTTTGCTGGATCATTTGTGAGGAGTCGTTTATAGAGTTCGGATTCAATCGGTTTCCCCGGAACGACTGCCCCGGTTTCGATGAGTGCGGTGTGTTCAATAATGATTTCCTCTGTAAATGCGCCATGTTCGCCATGGCAATTGAGACAATTCCTTTCAAAGATTGCATACGCTTGTTGGGCGAGATTATGTTGTGCATTAGCACTATGAAGATTGCCCAGAATGATGGACAACAGGGAAATGAATGTAATAAAAATTTTCCAGTTTTTCATGTGTTTTTCCTCCTTGCCCTAAGGCTTTGATTCGCAATCTTTTTTCAAAACCATGTTAGCACCCTCTTGACAAGACGTTCATTTTCAATTAAATGCGTTGGCAACGATCACCATATCTAAGATGTTCACAACGCCATCAGCGTTCAGATCGGGTCCGTTAGGATTGCCAAAAGTGTTAGCAATGATCACTATATCCAAAATGTTCACAACGCCATCAAAGTTGAGATCCTCACGA
>JAPOOP010000009.1 GCA_026713385.1 Candidatus Poribacteria bacterium
AGTTCACAGGATTGTCCTTGTGAACGCAGTGATACACCGACACTCTCTTCCTTGTCGGGATAAACGCGCATCGCCACACACTGCTTCCCATTCGCGAAGACCTCCACAACGCTTTTGTCAACAAATACCCGTAATTTGAGCGTCTCGTCTTGTGAAATGGAGACGGCTCCGGTTTCAGGCGCGCGTGAGAGGACATCGGACGCGATTGATGAATACGAGGAGTCGATCGTGAGTAGACTGTCGCGCACGCGATCCGGCACATCTGGGTTGCGCATACCGCGCTCTCTGAAGAACGCAATACGGGTGAACTCTTCCTTCTGCGGTGACCGAAGGACATTTAGTTCAACCATCGGTGCCGATTTCGGATCGATTTCGAGTTCAAGTTCCATGGCGTTGCCGTTTATGCCTTCCAGCACGACCTCCTCGTTTGCGGGGAGCGTCATCGCATTGACACGTTGATGCGCATACCGCAACGATTCAATGTCGCCAGCGGGCTCAACGCCGACTTCATCCTTGGAGAGGAGAGTGAGGCGACGCGGCAGTGTCATAATCTGATTCCAACCTTTGGTAGGCTTCGCTGGATTCATATTGTAAATAACAATAAGACCGCCGTTACCGTCAGGTGTAGCAGAGGGTGCGTGGACACCAGCTGGGGAAGCCGCCCCGAAGTTATTCTTTGCACCTGCTGTCACGACAAATTTATCGCGCTCAGTATCATAATCACCGAGTAGATACTGTCCGCCACTCATGTGGCTGAAGAAAAGGAGCATGTGCCGATCACCGATGGGCCAAAAGTAAGGACACGCACCGTCATCACCGACTAAAGTGTACATATCATCTTCAATGAAGGGGTGTAGATAGACCCAGTTTGCGAGGTCTGCTGAGCGCAGCAGGAAATTCGCGCGTACCCGTTTACCGCCCGGTCCGTGTGGGAGTGTGCCACCCGAAAGCGAGTAATACATACCATCTTTTTTCCAGATGCACGGATCGAAAACGCGATAGACCGGTGTTGTGCCATCGGCGTGTTGCGATGGGACAACCGCTTTTCCAGAAATTTTCTCCCAATTGAGAAGCAATGGATCGCTTGACACTGCTACCATATTGCCGACAACCGTTCCGTGATACATCGCAATCACACGGTCTTCCTCCACAACCGTTGCACCGGAGAAACAGCATCTTTCAGGGTTCGGATATATCGCGTAGGGCAAGTCGCGCCAATGGATGAGGTCGTCGCTGATCGCGTGTCCCCAATGCTGACGCGTATCTTCAGGTGGATATGCCTGATAGAAGAGATGCCATCGTCCCTGCCAGAAACAGAGACCGTTCGGATCGTTGAGCATCGCTTCAGGATTGATATAGTGATAGATTGGACGGTGCGGATCGCCTTCATACGTTTTCCGATAAGCGTTGAGCCGTTGCATCAGTGGATTCGTCTCCAACGCCGCTTCCTGCTCTTCCAATGTATCTGGGAACGTATAATGTGGTACACGCGAAGTGTAGTCTTCGTTGGTTTCCATCTTTTCTCCTCTGTTGTGTAACATCTACAAAATTTTGTGATTTTTAGCATAGCATAGAAGTCATTGAATGTCCACAAATTTTAACTGTATTCTCATTTTGAATTGACTTAGTTTTTTAACTATGCTATACTGCGCGGATACCGTTTTAGCCCGACAGTTGATACGGCACATTCAATTGTCAAAGGAGAACGAAACGATGGACAAACCTGAGAAACAACCCCATCAAAAGGCGACGATGCACGTCGGTGTTCAAGGCATCGGAACATCTTCTAAAGAGTTGGCATTCCTCCTGCGCCACGGTGTAACGCACATGGATGCCTCCGTTGGGGACACTGAAACCGAAACGCTGGTTCGACACAAAGCGGAAGCGGCAGAAGCGGGTATCAGTCTTGAGATGATTCATATCGGGCTTCCAAGGAGCATTACGCTTGCCCAAGATCCGCAGCGCGATACGGATATTGATGCCGTTTGCAAAATGATTGAGAATGCTGCCGCTGCTGGATTGCGAGGATTAAATTATAATTTTTGCATCCTAAACCATCAGCGGACAGAGAGCACACCCGGACGTGGCGGCTCAAGTTACAGCACGTTTGACCTCTCCAAATACGACAACGCAACGCTTTCAGAGGCGGGTGAGGTGAGTCGCGAAGAAGCATTTGATCGGATCGCGTATTTCATCGAGCGTGTGATTCCAGTCGCTGAGGCAAACCGAATCCAGCTGGCGTGCCACCCGAACGATCCACCCGCGCCCATTCTGAGAGGCGTTGAACGATGGAATTACCCCATTTTTGACGGTTTGAAACGTTTCGCTGAAATTGTGGATAGTCCGTATCACGGCTTTAATTTTTGCTGTGGCACAGTGTCAGAGGGTTTAGATGATCCAAGCACCGAGTTCTACGAAATCCTCCGCTATTTCGGCGAGCAGAAAAAACTTTTTAACATCCACTTTCGTAATATTCGCGGTGGACTGCACAACTTCCAAGAGGTATGGCCCGACGAGGGACACTTGGACATGCACCAAGTTGCACAGACGCTTCGAGATGTAGAATACCCCTACATGTTAATGCCCGACCACGCACCAGGGCATCCAGATGATCCATCGCCACCCGGTGTTTCTGGTAGGGTTCGACAGGCGTGGGCATTCCAGTTCGGATACATTATCGCTCTGATTCAGGCGGTAAATTCGGAAT
>JAPOOP010000008.1 GCA_026713385.1 Candidatus Poribacteria bacterium
AACAGTGTTGGGAATCGAAATATAAAAGACACACGCGATAAAAATACAAACACATACCTGTTTTTTCATTGGCAACATTGGTGTTTCCTATCCCCGTCCTTTATCCCCGTACCGCGGTGGGAGAGGGATAGAAACGGAATGGACTCCGATTCGTGAGAGTGCCACCCGAAAACAGCCTTGATCTTACTCGCAACGAGCTTGGGCTTGGCTGTTGTGCGGGTTTCAACGTTATTAGCCACTTTCGTCTCCTTATTAAATTTTGGATGTGAAATAGCAATCTGCGCTGCGCTTTACGGACGCTTCGCAAGTAGAAAGCAATACCCACATCTAAAATAAAAATGAATGCACAACAAGTTACAACATTCTCTATTTAACGTGAGTTTGATAAATATAGTAGATTTTGGCATTACTTATACAGTTTTTTTGTTATTGTCCAAACTGGTTTGCTACAGCCACCAAATCTAAGATATTGACAACGCCATCGCCGTTGACATCGGGGGCATTTTTCCCAAATCCATTGGCGACAGCCACTAAATCCAGAATGTTCACAACACCATCTTCATTGACATCGTGTCTGTCGGTTGTCCTTTTCAGATAGATTTCGCCATCTAAGTCGGGGAGGATGTGAAGCGTATTTTTCAAACCGCTCTCTACACCCATTGCCTGCTCTGGTAGTTGAATCGCTTGGGGAACACCACTGCGGTTATAGACTGCCCACCCGTTTGTGAACTCTCGGATAAAGAGTCCTTGATGGTTTCTATAGCGTTCTGCGATCTCGCCGACGGGGGTACCGAGATCGACATCCCAAAAATCGAACCAATAATGTTCCTGCGGTTCGCCGATAGGTTGCCCCGCATCGGTATCAAAAAATCCATACCGATACGTTCGATCATTGGGGGCAGCATAGAGATAGCCCCCATAAAAACGGACATACCCATCGGAATGCGTGAGGCTTAATGTTGTAAAGAGGCGCATCCACCTCTGATTTATGGGGGTGTCAGGTCGGGTATCAACGACGCGCGTCGCCCAGTAATCCAAAGTAGGATCCGGGGTTTCGGTGGCGATACTCCATCCTTCGAGGCAGACGATCTGCGGTTCTCTGAGCGTGTTTTTTGCCCAAAGCATTGTGCTTTCAATCCGCATGAGTCCCTGATAGGTGTAGCCTTTGGCAGAATCCCGCACGGTTTCCATTTGAAGTCCGTTGATGTACGGAGCTGCCCGATGAGGCTTTGACCGATTCGCATTCACCAAGATAAGGAAATCTTCACCGACCGCTTCACGGATCCGACGGATAATCACATCGCGGGCGCGTTGTTCGGCGGCATTGCTCCGATACCCGTCAAGCACGGTGGTGTGTTCCTGCCACCAATCCAAGAACAACCCATCATACACCCCACATCGAGAGATTGCCCTCGCGTGGGAAACGATAATATCTTGAACCGCGGGATGTGTGAAATCGAGTAAGAACGTCCCAGGCCATCCTTCAACAGGCGTTCCTGTCGCGTCCCGAACCCAATGCGGAAAATCTTGAGGATAAAGTTTATTGACCCGCGAGTCTCGCATCGCGACACTGGTGATGAAAACTAAGTTCGGGTTCATGGCAAGCAATTCATCTCGTCGTTGGCGAGCGCGATCCAAAGGTCCGCGCAAAACCACTCCCTGATCGGTATAGTGAAAATCTATTCCAAAACCATAAGGATAAGCACCCGAAAATGACAAATCGTGTGCAGCAATGCGCTCTTGACGCGACCAAGACGGACGATTGCTTATATCATGCCACGTATTGTAAATAGAAGGGTAACGTCTTTCATCAACGCGATCTTTTACAGGCAACCCGACTAACTCGCAGACGTCATCATAGAAAAACTCCGATACCGTCAGATGTTTGAGGGGGCTAATATCAACACCTGGATTGTGCTGTATATGTAGCGTTTCTAATAAAACTAAATTCGCAAGCGGGCTGTAATCTGTAATGCGATTGTAATGCAGCCGTAATTCCGTGAGGTTTGTCAAATTCACCAGCGGCGTAATGTCTTCAATACGATTGCCAGCAAGAATGAGATATTCTAAGTTCCTCAAGTTTGCAAGGGGTCGGATGTCTGAAATCTCGCATCCGGCTAAGTTGAGTTGTTTTAACTTTGTCAGATTCGCCAGCAGCGTAATGTCTTGAATCGGATTGGTA
>JAPOOP010000007.1 GCA_026713385.1 Candidatus Poribacteria bacterium
AGAGGCAACACCCGCTGATTGCTATCCATCCCGGCTCGCCGATTGCACTAAAACGATGGATACCTGAGCGGTATGCAGAATTAGCAGATTGGCTGATTGCCCAAAAACGTGCACAAATTCTGTTTGTCGGCGTGGAAGATGAAATACCAATAATCAACGAGATTCAAGCCCTCATGCGGGGTGAATCAATCAGTATCGCTGGCAAAACGACGCTGATACAACTGGCATCAATCTTGCATACATGTATTGTGTTTATCGGCAACGATAGCGGTCCGATGCATCTCGCTGCTGCGGTCGGCACTCAGACAATCGGACTGTATGGACCCGGAGATCCGACCCGTTTCGGTCCAGCGGGTGAAAAGTGTCAGACGATTCGGCGAAAGTCTAACTGCCCATGTTTGGGAACGATCTGTCGATTTGGAGAATCCGGATGTATGTCTGAAATTCAGGTTGCTGATGTGATTCAGACGCTTGAAGCGGCGGCATATTTGACGAAAATTGAAAAAATTGACCCTGAACAGCAACCACGCGTCAACAGAAACGAATTAACTTGACATTTTTTTGTAAAGAAGTTATAATGTCTTGTAATGTCTTAAACAGCATCCATGGAAAATGTATCTTAGCCATTAAGCGGTTGATTCTTGCCTTATACGCATTTGGGAAACTGGGAAGTGTGATTTTTGGATGCAACAGGCTTGCAACATGTGCTTGCAAGCAATGTGATGAATCTAAAGGAGGAATTTAGAAAAATGCAATCGAGATTAACGTGGCTCGTGCTTGCTGTCCTCGCAGTAGGCATCATGAGCATCGGCATCGTAGGTTGCGGTGGCGACACCGAAGAGGAATCTGCTGAAAAGCCGACAGAAAGCTCCTCAACGACGAGTTCTGGTGAAACGACAGTGGCTGCAAGACCCCCAATTGACTTTGCAGCAGAAAAAGCAGCGATTCAGGAAGTTTATAGTGCCTTCTACGAAGCCTTTAACGATGAAGATCTGAAAGCCATTGGGGATACCTTTCAGACGAGTGACAACAAGGTTGCCTTTGGAACAATCTTTGCTGGAAATGAACCTGTGCCAGTCGCCTTCGGTTGGACAAATGTTAAAGTCGCTATCGAAGGTTTGTGGATCGGCATCGGCACAAAGGGTGCCAAATGGGGACAGAACGACCAATTGACAGATTTTTGGATTCGCTATAAAGGCAGCAAAGTTGAAGCGAGTGCCATAGGCTACAATTGTTACAAAGGAGCGTTTCCTGGCGAAACGCATCTCTATTTGATGAAAGATGACAAGGGTATGTGGAAAATTCACGAGCTTGATAGCAGCACCGAAAATAACCTTGGCATCTTTGGCTTTCACAAAGGTAAACCCCGACTTAAGGAGGCAGGCCGCTTCTTTACGACAGATGCCGACAAAGTCGAATAAGTCCAATTTTGGTGCACACAGTTGCTAAAGACTGCCCCTTTTCGTGCAGTTTAAAAAGAGATTGCCCCTTTTCGTGCAGCTGAACCCGTTTGATGCAGGGATTCATCGCAAATCCAGTGTTTTTTACATTGGCACGGAAATTGCATATATTCCTGCATCAACAACTTTTTATTTTTTGTTAGGATACGCAAATATCCCTTGGAGGTAATAACGAATGAGTGCAAAAAGAACCTCAGGTGCCTTTATGACTTCATTGGTACTCCACGCGATCATCGCGTTCGTTGCTGGCATTTATCTTGTCACGCAAACCGAACAGTTTAAAGATCTCGTGGGTGCTGAAGTGCTCCAACCCAAGGAGCCGCCGAAGCCTAAGGTCCGTAAACCTGTTGTAAAGCCTGTTATTAAGCCGACTGTTCCGACACAGAACACCGTCGTCGTCGAGCAGGTTCAAGTGCAACCTCGTGTAACGACTGCGTTTGTTGCCAAGTCGAATTTCCAACCGCAGACAGTACTCGAATTTTCAAACCAAACCGTCAAAGTGGACGCACCGATTAATCCGAATGTACCGAGAGTGGTTACGCCGAACGCCCCCGTGCCAACAGTTGTAACACACGCCGATTTACCTGTTTCGGATGCTCCCGGTGCTTTAGCGTTCTCCGCCCCCGTTGCAACTGCGCCCTCCGCTGGACCGGCTAATATCGGTCGTGGTGTCGCAGGTAGCGTCGTGCAGGTGAAAGTCGCTTTTGAACGTCCACCCGGACTCGCAATGGTTGAAAATGTCGGTGCCGCACGCGATGCCCTTGGCGATGTCGTTGAAAACATCACCCTCGGTAACGTTGAAGTGCCACCCCTGCCCAGAGGTGAACCCGGTGGACGCGTCATTGGTAAAGGTAAAGACATCCGCGGTGTATTCCGTTTCACACGGATCCGTCACAGTCTCTCTGACTGGTGGGCAGATGCTTCTTCCCTCAACGCACTGACGAAGTGGCTCAACGAACGTACCAAAATCAAAACCGACATGAACGTTGAAGGTGGCGCATTGAAACTGACCGATGCCAACCTCTTCAAAACACCGTTTGTCTTTATGACAGGACATGATCCGTCCCTCGTCCGCTCTCGTAACCTCCTCGGGCGGCAGTATGGTGGCGGTAAAATGGATAGCCGTCTTACTGAGACTGAAGCCGCTGGAATGCGTCGTTATTTCGTCGAAAAAGGCGGATTCTTGGTCTTTGATGACTGTGGTGTGAACGCTCCCGCACAGGCAATGATTCGTCTCTTCCTCGCACAGATGCGTTACGTCATGCCTGAGTATCAGATTGAGCGGATTGCTAACGATCACGAAGTCTACGATAACTTCTATGAAATGGGTGGTCCCCCCGTCGGATTCGACATCTTCTGGTGGGGTACACGTCCGCCGAAACGGAACTACCTCGAAGGTATCTCTGTCGGTGAGAAATTGTCCGTTATCGTTGTCCGTCGTGACTACATGTGCGCGATGGAGTCTGTCAGTCTCCCGACACGTAGTGTCCACTATTCACCCGGTGTCTATCGTTTCATGACGAACGTTGTGGTGTATGCGTTGACGCACGGTCAGATTTCTGACTACTCCGGTTATGTGCCTGAAGACACATTAGCCAAGAAGGAACTCCCGACACGCGCACCTGAAGCTGCGAAGGTCAGCGGTTTCGAGTAGAACTTTTGTATCGAAGCGCGGTTTTTAACCTCGCACTTTGTTGGGGCTGTTTGGTTACCCTCTAACGGTAATTGAACAGCCCTCACATATTGCAACCCAGTTCGCTTCCCAGCGGTCTGAACATAAAGCCCAGTTCTTCCCCAACAACAATTTCCCCAGCATAATTCCTAAAAAATCCAATTTTTTTTCATG
>JAPOOP010000006.1 GCA_026713385.1 Candidatus Poribacteria bacterium
GAAATCAACAGGTTCACCTGCACGCACCACTCCCTGTCCTGTTTGTGTGACAGGTGGAGCGACGGAACGCAGCGGGATTTTTAAATCCAATTGTGTTGTTTGTGTATTACCGTGTGCAGAGAGATTGAAGTTGGCTTCCCCTATTGCATCCTGAACGAGAATGTCGAAAAAAACCTGTGCTTCGCCATCGGCATCAACTCTCTTATCTATACTGAGTTTGCCTATTATGTTCGTAGGAGGGGTTTGTAACCCCGATTCCTTCTCTGAATCTCCCTGAGGCAACGTTTCGGACGGATTGACATCACTTGCTGAAAGGAGTTGCACGTCGCCTGCTGCTTGCAATTCGACAGTAAATTCCGCCTCCTCGCCTGTGCCGTTAAAGAGGGTAACAGGCACACGAATCTTATCACCACCTGCGAGGAATCGTGGAAATGTTGGTGTTAAGACAATGGGTTCGCGAACAGTCAGATACGCTTCTGTGGCACCGTAGTCTCCACCTGCGAATGCGACTGCCATTAACCTTAATGTTCCGTTGAATTGCGGAATCTTGAATTGAACGGTACCGCGACCGTTTCCATCGGTTTTCACAAATCCGGACCAGAGTGAAACCGGTTTTACTCGTCGGATGCTGCCAGTACTCAATCGCTTCCGCAGTTCTGCCTGCCGTGCCGTGGTTGCATCTCCTCCTGTACTTGAATTGTCGGTGACATGAGCGATTTCCGGGAGGATCCCACTATACAGGTCAAAGGAGCGCGTCTTAAGCCCGCGCTGTCGATAGAAGTAGTTGTGTGGGTTGGGTGTTTTGAAGTCGGTTAACGCCAGGATCCCTTCATCAACAGCTGCGATACAGACATCATATTTTTGCCAAGAACGTCTACCGTCGACTTCAAACGCTATGGTTACTTCGCTATTCGGTAGTACTGTCACTTCGCTGTCGTAGGGACTGGGGGATTCAGTCTGGGGATAGACTGAATCCATTCCTTGTATTACATTCCCAGTCCCTACAGAGACTTCTGAAGACTCTATATTCCTTTCCGGACTGGCGAACGGAATCTTCTGTATATCCCCGGTATCATTTGTCTGATTGAGTGACATTTCTATCGAAAGCCGCCTTCGTGTTTCATCTATCTTTAATGGAATTACCCCAAATGCGCGCGCAGGGAGAGGCGACTTCTTATCAGTCACAGTCCCTTCCATCGGGATGGCGCGAATCAGCGTCGCAGAGAGATAAACATTAGGTCTATAGGCGTACCGGACTGGAATTGATAAAGTTGTAGTGTTATTTTTCATCACTATTGTCCGGTAACTCAACACCTTTTCTCGTTCGATAGTCAACAGGAGTGTGCCCGGGAACGGTGCCTTAATATACAGTTTTGCTGTTTGCCCTGGACGGTAAGCAGACTTATTAAGCGTTAGTTTCAGCCGAGTGGGATGTTCCATAGAAACCGGGATGTTTCCCCATCCGCTGACGTAAAATCCGAGTTCTGCAGTTGCCTTTGAGGTGATGTCCTCAAGACGGACGCGGTATTCACCATAGTCTGAGGGAGTTAAGGTCACTGTCTGCACTGTCTCTGCCGAAGTTAATGCGACCGTTTTCACTTCCGTTGTCTGAGGTTCGGAGACGTACTCGTAACGCCCCGCACTGTTCTGACGAAGTATCGTGTTCCAGTGGATTTTGTGGAGGCTTAGTTTTAGGTCTCTTCCGGATGCAACTGCCATTGCATCATTAACAGCGATGTAGTCAAATCGGAGCGGTTGGTTAATTTTTACGTCCCCTGTTGCTGTTCGTCGGAGTCCAACATAATGCGAGTAGGGATGGATCACAACTCGGTGAGAAGCCGTGACAGATCTGCCACCGGCTTCGCTGACGGTCGCTGTCAGAGTGCCGTTTAGCAGAGAAGGTGCTTTCAACGTTTCAGGAATCGTGAATTGATAGTCCGCTTTGCCCGCTGTGTCAGTTTTGGCTTCTCCCAATCCAATTCTTTGTTTTTCAAAATTGGAGCGGGTATTCCCAAAGACAAACGAGTCCCATTGTGTCGCACCTGCGCTGGGTACTGTGTCTTTCTTTACAAACGGTACTGCTTCCAATTCACAGGAAACTTCCACCTTGCGCCCTACTGCTGGAGGACCGAATAGGTTAATAGCGGACACTTCGATATCAAGTTCCTCTCCAAGTTTGTAAGTGGATTTATCCGCTGTTACAGCGACTTTTATCCGATCAGGCATAAATTCTTCAACCTGAAATTGGACTCTTCCAACGACTCGGTCAGCGATCCGCATCTTGGCAATATAATTACCAGTCAGGGCATAGTCAGGAATGGGAATTTGCACATCACACGCACCGCTTTTGTTTGTTTTCAATCTTAATTCTCGCATGATTCTGCCGTTTGGGGAGAGCACTTCAATCCGTGTGGGAAGTGGCTGTGGTGTTACCTGCTTTGGTCCTCGAACAATTCCAGCAAGTTGGACGGTTTCGCCGGGTCGATAGACGCCTCTGCTTGTGTAGAGAAACGCTTCATACCCTTTTTGCAAGTAGGCAGAGCCAGCAATGTTGAAGTCTGCTGTTGCAATTTCGTGTCGGTTGAGTTGAATGAAAGCGAGATCGTCCCGTTTCGCGACGGTAATCATAAAAGGCGTGAAGTCTTCTGTCTTCTCCGTAACATCTGTGAACTCGACATATCCTGCCCAGTTAGTTGTCCCTTCGAGTAGCGTCTGGTTATTGTCACTGATAAGTTTGACGCGCGCTGTTGGTACTGGCGAGCCAGTAGCGAGAGATTTCACCCAAACGTATAGCCTATCTCCTGTGCGTTTGGCACTGATCCCTAAATCTGTGATGAGTACCCATTGATGCGCGCTATCCCACTCCCTCTCTGCGTTTCGCGCCACAACTTTGAAGATACCGACATGTTTGTCTGAGAGATATTCTTCCAAGGAAATAGGTGTTGTTACCTCTTCGTTCAATTGGGAGCGGATAGCAAGTTCTTCTGTGTGAATAGGTTTACCTAAGTTTCTGCTCCAGCGACTCCATCGTTCTAATTTCGATACGTAGATAAGATTGTTCGCAAAAACTTTTTCGATATTGAGTTTCACACGTTTAACGTTAATTGTTGCAAGACCTAAGTTCAATTGCCCTTTTCTTGCGAGGAAGAAACCGTCGCCGAGAAACCGAAGTTGGGGTCGGATATCCGGAATTTTGAGGCGCGTCATATAATCTTGTTTTAGGACGGCATCGTTTCGGGCTGTTAGACCGCGCCGAATCTTCAGTGTGTAGGTAGTACGCCGTTTAAAGTTGCCGTGAATCTGTACGTTTCGATAGTCGGATGTCACCTGATATGCTACTGCTGGTGCGAGTTCTATGTACGGCTCAATAGCATCACTGAGTACCGGTGCACTGAAACTCACCGAAATATAGGGAGTTCCATCACTTTCCCAAACGTCAGAGTATGTTACGCCAAGTGTCCCTCTCCCTCGGAGTATTACGGGTGTAACACTTGCTTTTTCTAAGCCAATTTTCCCACCTGTACATTTGAACCCTTTTTCAATCTTAATCTTTATCTCTCGGTCTGCGTTACCGCGTTTTATGCGTTTTGTCTTAAATGTTACCGTCCGTGCTGTCGCTGTGTTGGTTTCAATCTGATAAGGGATTTCTGTTTCGTCATCGAGTTCAATAGAGAGGTGTGCCTTTAAATCGACAATGGTTACAGGATAATTGAATGCTATCGTGCCGAACCCTGTTGCGTGTTCACGGGCATCATCGGAGGTAAATTCCATCCGTGTTTGCTGCACTGCGAAAGGATCGGTGGCAAATTTAAACTCTTTTTGTCTGGTGAGTAGGAATGTTTCAGATGGGTTGAGTTCTGGTGTGAGTTCAACAGTATATTGTGCGGAGGGTGCTAAAGGTGCGTCTAAAAAGAAACCGACTCTATCGCGCGCGATCCAACGGGCACTGCCTTGGACAGCTGGCGTAAATCGAAGTGCTTCTGCTGGAACTTCGGTCCCGACTCGCGACTTGTCAATAATTGCCTCCGAGAACGTAATCGAAAAGTCGACCCATTGTGGAACTTCACCTTGTGGCGTGAAGGTCTTGACACTGTATCGTGTCCGGGCACGCATGCTACCTTGTATAATGTAGAGGATAGAGGCACCAAGGAGTAAGGACATCAGCCCGATCACGCCGATTAAGCTTTTTAAGAGCAAATTCCGACTTCCAGGTTTCGCCGAAAGATTTTTGGAGAGTTTGGCTGCCATTAGAAGTACCTCCTATGCTCTGAAGATTCTGTCCTTACAAGTCTCCTGTTCAGGGCAATTTAAGGGGTTATTTGTGGGCGCAATCGCCCAGTCGCAACTCTTGATTTAGATATTGCTTGTAGGCTTCCAGTATTGTAGATTAAGGCTACTTGCCAAGTTACACCAAGCAATTTTTATGCCAATCGAACTGTTGTTGCTATGTTAAAGGTTTAAGGTGTGGTAGTCAAGTCTAATCAGTACCCAAAAAAGTTGAAAAAGGTGTCTTTGAGTGACGTTATGTGTAAATATAAACACATAGGGACGGATGTGGAGATCCGTCCCTACACCTAAGCGTTTTTGAATGTGGTGTTTGGGCAAACTTGTTCTGTAATAGAAGTATAAAACCCTTAGAACCAGAATCGTGACATCAAAATAATCTGGTCTGTACCTTGGAGTTGACGTAGTGTGCCTTTGTCTGTAATGGTATCATCTGCACTGTGATCAGCGTTGGCGAGGTTTGCCCAATAAAAGAGAGAGAGAGAGCCGTTTTCGGTGAAATTATATTGAGCACTGAGTGTCACCCGTTGGCTTGCATCTCCCTTAACCATTCGATCTGGGTCAAACAGACCGTACCGACCAGCGACGGTGAATTGGGGAAGAATACGATATTTGGCCCCGATGTAGTATCCTTTTGAATCAACTGCATCCGGTGTGAAAGAGGCTACCTCTCCGCTATTTCCAAAATTGAATTCACCCTCGATACTCACACCTGCGTAGGAAACTGTGAGAAATGCACCGATAAGTCGTTCCCAATCTTCGGTCGGTTTTTCAAGTATTGCGGACACTCCCGCTCGAATCGGTCCGAGTTGTGCACCAAGGGTTCCGAGTCCACCTTTCGCTTCGGTATTCTTGGCATTAAAAAAAGCGGCATTATAGAAGATTTTTCCGGCACTTCCACCGGCTTCAACACCGACATCCCGTTTATTAGAACCAAGTCCATACCCTTCTCGAACAAGGATGTTGTGGTCCTTCTGTTTGATCGCGAACGGTAGTCGAAATTGTCCAACTTTGACATAAAGATGTTTTGGGATCGCATCTACCGTCGCAAATGCATTCATCGTTGTTCCGGCGTTATTGGAAAGGGTAAGCCGAACATGCTCAGAGGCTTCTGCGTTGAACGTTACTTCTGCTTGCATAAGCAGAAATCTGTCAATTGAAGAGTGGCATGAATTACATCCAGCGATCGCCCCACTCCCTTCGCTGCCCTCTTCGCTACCATGTGTTGTCTTGATAAAAGCGGTCTGAAAATCAAGGGAAGTTGTGAGCCGCTTGACGACCTCCTTGACTTCTTCAGTTACGGCTTCCATATCGAAATCTTCGGGAAATTCAAAATAGTTCTCTTCAAAAATTTCGCCGATCCGATTGCGAGGTCCACCACCCGCCGGATCAAGATGACAAAAGCTACACTCTTTCCCAAGTTCGGTTGCAAATTCAGGGCGTGCCTCCACAATGATCGGAAAAAAAAGACTGAGTGAGATACTGGAAACCATGAGCATAAGCCATGGAAGTAATGATACACTTCTGGATATATTCAACGATCTTGGCAGTGGAGTGATATTACTCAGATATCTCACCCAGTCTTTGTAGTGTGAATTCAAAAGATTCTCCTTATCTTTTACTCAAGTTCAGTGAAAACGTAATCGATGTCTTCGACTTGGGCATGGCATTCCCAGCAGACACGGTCTTGCGCTATGACGCTGAACTCAGCATCTGCCGCGTTTCGGACGTATTCAATGAACTTCCAATCGTTGTGATCGGGGTCCGTGCCTGCTGTTTTCCGCATAATCGCGATAAGCCCAATATAATCCTTACCGGGACGGGTTGCATCCTTTACAACGATGCTCCCATCCGGATATGGAAACTGCTGGGTTCCGTTTGGTGCGATGGTGTCCCGTGTTTGGTTAACGTAGACGTTTTTTGTGCCGTTGTGCGGGTCACCACCAGCCACCGGAGGGATAGGTTCTGCGTTTAATTTAAGCCAGTGTGTGTAACCTGCCACATCATCGGGCAAACCGGGGAGTGCTACGACCGGTTCTTCGGGATGGGTAGATTCTTCCCAATTCGTGGTTTCTTCTTCTTCGGATTGTTGAATAATTTCTTCCAATTGCTTTTCGCTGGCACAGGCAGTGAAGAGTAGCGTTATCGTCAGGACAGCCAGCAGGTTTCGTGTGCGCGTCTTCATGATAATACCTCATTTTTTGAAGAACAGATGAGTTCTTATATTTCGTTGGTGGGGTTTCTTAGGGAGACCCCTTATCAGAGTGCCTCACCTTTTTCCAACTTAATTTTACAAGGTGATGTTTTTAATGGTTGAATATGTAATACGAAGAAAAATTGTATCTTAATGACACAATTTAGTATACAACAAAATAGTGAAGATTTCAAGGGGATCTACGCGCCTCTATTTTTATTCGTGTCTTATATTGAATGGGGGCTGGAGACAATCTAAATTCGTAAAGTCTTTCGGAGTCTTTAGTGATGGTTGCAAATCGTTTCCAAGAAGTGTGGTTCTAATGTTTGCCTATACTATTTTCGTTTGCCTTTTTGCTTGTTGTTACTGTATTATATGCAAGAAACGTGCGAGGCTACTGCTGAAAGTTATAGACAAAAAATAAGGAGAGAAAAGGAAAGATAATGCTCAGAAATTTGTTTAAAGGTGATGATAAAAACCACGATAAATCCGCCGCTGTAGATAGGCAAGGGAACTGGTTTAATCGGCTCAAGTCTGGCTTGACGAAAACCCGGGACCAATTCTTGTCTCGGTTGTCCGGACTACTACGGGTTGGCAGAAGAATTGACGAAGATTTGATGGAAGAAATCGAGGAGATTTTAATCCAGTCAGATGTAGGCGTTGATACAACCTTGACCTTAATGGATAATGTTAGAGAAAGAGTGAGGTTAGAAGGGTTAAGCGATTCTTCAGAGTTGGCATCCGTCCTAAAATCGGAAATTCTGAATTTGCTTGGAGAGGATCTACCGCTCCAAATTAAAGATGAGAAACCGTATACGATTTTAGTGTTGGGTGTGAATGGTGCGGGGAAAACGACAACTATCGGCAAACTGGCAAGTCGCTTTACTACGAGCGGACACCGTGTGCTTGTTGCCGCGGGTGATACGTTCCGCGCGGCGGCTGAGGATCAGCTCAGTATTTGGTGTGAGCGTGCTGGAGCAGAACTCATCCGGGGTGGCGAAAATGCTGAACCTGCCTCTGTCGTCTTCGATGCAATTCACGCGGCGAAGCATCGCGATGCGGATGTACTCATCGTAGATACTGCTGGCAGACTGCATACTAAAAAACCACTGATGGATGAATTGTCGAAGATTGGACGTGTGATGGGACGAGCGCAAACCGGTGCGCCACATGAGGTACTGCTTGTCGTTGATGGAACTGTTGGTCAAAATGCTCTGATGCAGGCAAAGATTTTCAATGAAGCGGTGCCGATTACGGGAGTAGCAGTTACAAAACTGGATGGCACTGCGAAGGGAGGTATCGTGATCGCGGTGAATGCGGAAATCGGTGCACCCGTCAAACTTATCGGCATTGGTGAGAAACTCGACGATTTGCAAGATTTCGCAGGTGCGGATTTCGTTGAAGCACTCTTTGCCGATGAGACAGCAAACGCGTAAGGAACGCCGCATTTTGTTCTCTATAGGTGACGCGTTTCAAAGCCTGATACCTTACCTACATCGTAAAAGTATGCGCGCTGGATAAGCGCGCATCAGTTCTTAGGTGTCTGTTTCTCGTAGGTAAGGACTGAGGTGTTTACGGAGGTTACGATGCGCATGGAGCAGATGGGCTTTGACTGTTCCGTCGGATCGTCCAACGGTAGCCGCAATATCTTTAAGCGATAACCCGTCCCAGTGTCGTAAAATGAAGATTTGCCGTTGCTTTGGCGGAAGCCGACGGACTGCTTTCCGGATATGAGCTCTCAATTCCTTATTCTCGATTGCTTTTGCGGGTGATTCTGAGCGGGGATCCGGAATATTGGACATCGGCAGTTCATCGGATTCGTCGGAGTTGTACAGGAGTACTTCCGATCTCGCTTTTTTCCGTAGGAAATCAATACAGAGGTTCACCGTGATTCGGTAAAGCCAACTGTAAAACTGACACTGACTCTTGAAGTCGCCTAATCCTTGATATGCGCGTATAAAAGCGTCTTGTGTCAGATCCGATGCATCTTCTGGGTTTGGGACGAAACGTTGCACCAAACGATAGGTGCGTTTTTGGTAGCGGGTAAAGAGCATATCAAATGCGGCGGTGTCGCCTTGTTGAAATCGCTCAATTAGTTCAACATCCTCGTTACATTCTGGAGGGATGCTTTCTGGGCTTTGGGATTGCATGTTCTCCTCTTAAGCGTCATCGACCGGGAAAGTGGTTGCTGATTTTCAGCGAAATTTGCTATACAAACCTTGCTAAACCGTCATTGGAAACGGAAAACCAGAAACTCAAGTGGTCGTTGACAAAATAGAAGTCACTGATTCGTTTGTTTGTGGACACTTCGAAACCAACGTTTATATCTTTGGCTATCTTGAACCATCTGTTGTAGGACGGTTAATTCCTCGTCTTCTTCGGTATGCGGATTCGTCTCGAGCAACGATAACAATTCCTCATAGACCAAGGTATCCTCGTGAACAAGTGATGAGAGGAGTCTCTCGAAATTCTCACCATGTCCGAGCATTGCCAACAGTTGGTTCGTATGGCGTATCTCCTCGGAAGCAGCTTGGTTCAAGTACGCTGCGAGTTCATGTTCATTACGTTTTTCGGCGATTTGTGCGAGAATCAATCGCCGCCCGACAAGTTTGAGTTTTGCTTGTGCAAGTTCGTCCAGATCCGCTTCAAACCGTTTTTGTAGGTGGTCTGCGTCTCGTGGATGTAACTGTGCATAGCTTGGCCACACCGGCTTCGCCATTACCTGTTTCAGCCGTTTTAGGCTTTCAATCAGGTTTTCCTGCTCTTGTGTGGATAACTGCCCAAAAGTGCTTTCCCAAAAGTTTGTTGCGTGTTTTACGCCCTCTCGGAAAAGTTGTTCAGACTGTGGCGTGAGTTGAATTCGCGCACGTCTCCGGTCCTGATCACATTTACGACGGATTACCCAACCGTGCCGTTCAAGGCGACTGACTAAGGCGGATGTTGTATTATGGGCGAGACCTAAATGTTCGCCGAGTTCACTCACTGACATACCAGACTCACGTCCATACCAATGAAGATGTTGAAGAGCATTAAACTGGACAATCGTCAGGCGATTGGGGACGACTTCCTGAATAAACCTGGATTTGACAGCTGCTTGGGCATGACGCATCACACGCATCACGACATCAATTTCATTATGGAGTTCATGGTCTTTAGACATTTTTTGGCGATACTTATGAGCCAAACTTACTGTTGAATGAAAGTCGGCGGTGTAGGGTGTTTTCAAGCCCTTATTAAATTATCAAAAGTTAATATATCCTATATCGGATATATTTTCCGTCGTATGCGATATAATAATTATACACCGACTTTATCCAAATGTCAAATTAAACCGCAAAAAGATAGTAAACTTCGGTGTTTTTTCATCCAAACTCGGTATTTTGCTAAAATTCTCCGCATTTTTCACAAAATTAGCAGTTTTTAATTGCTGCCAATGAGACGCTGTGCCTTCATTTTTCGCTTTCGCTTTGATTTCGACTTGGGTTTCGGCGAGTGAGTTTCGATGTGTTGTGTTTCTTGGTTGTTTTCACGCTGTTGATTTGCTTGAAGTACTGTCGGAAGCACGCCATCACGATGATCGGGATCGCGTGACTTCCGAAGTTGCTGCTGTGCCACATACTCGGCATAGTTGCCTTCAAAAAGTTCCGCAGTCCCACCGGGTTTACCATCGAAAATTAACAGTTTTGTTGCGAGGTTGTTTAGCAAGTACCGGTCGTGAGAAATAATAAAAAGCGTTGCTGGATATTCCGTCAATGCTGCTTCCAACGCCTCACGTGCTGGGATGTCGAGATGGTTCGTCGGTTCATCAAGGAGTAAGACATTCGCGTTTGCTAATAGCAATTTCGCGAGTAACACACGGCTCTGCTCTCCTCCGCTCAGGTTCCCGATCCTTTTGAACACATCATCACCGGAAAATAGGAACTTGCCCAAGAAACTACGTATTTCACCCTGTGTATGCTTTGGTCGAAGTGCCCAAATTTCGTTGATAATTTCGTTATCTGGGTTGAGTCCTTCCAATTCTTGAGCATAGTACCCAAACTTGAGCGTGGGACCTACCCACATTTCGCCCTCGGTTGGTGCTTCGTCGCCTAAAATCATTCGGAAGAACGTTGTTTTTCCGGTACCATTCGCCCCGATAATTCCGATAACATCGCGGCGATATACTTCAAAATTCATATCTGTGAAAATGACCTTGTTGCCGAATGTTTTGCCAACCTTTTGGCATCGAAGAATATCATTTCCACCGCGAGTTTCAGGTGTAAAACTCAGGTTGAGGGTACGGGCATCGGACTTCGGTTTTTCAAATTTTTCCAAGCGGGCCAGTTTTTTCTGTCTGCCTTGTGCCTCTCGTGTACGCTGTCCTGCCATATTACGGCGAATAAAGTCCTCTTCGTGTTCGATAAACACCTGCTGTTTTTTGAATGCTCGTTCTGCGACTAATTGTTCAACTCTTTTCGTTTCAATGTACTTGGAATAGTTTCCTCGATAAATTTTTATCTTATGGTCTTCAAGTTCCCAAACCTTTCGAACAACTTTGTCTAAGAAGTATCGATCGTGAGAAACAACGAGGACTGCGCCGTTGTATTCAATGTTGAGGTAGTTTTCGAGCCACTCAATTCCGTTGATGTCAAGATGATTTGTGGGTTCGTCAAAAAGCAATAGGTCTGGCTTTTCAAGGAGCAACTTTGCGAGTGTTGCTCGGCTCTTTTGTCCACCGCTCAGCACATGAATCGGGAGATTGAAGTCCAATTCACTAAAACCTAAGCCGCCGAGAATACGGTTAATCTCGTGTTCATAATCGTAGCCGCCGAGTTGTTCGTGCTGTTCTTGAATTCGAGCGTACGCTGCTAAGAGGTTTGGTGCTTCTTCTGTTTCCATCTCCTCTGCGAGTAGGAGCATTTTATCTTCAAGCTCTCGCCGTTTTTCAAAAACCTTGAGCATCTCCTGCCTTAGGGTGCAGTCCCAAGCGAGTTCCGGTTCTTGACTGAGGTATCCAATGCGCAATCCCTTCGCGGACACTACTTTCCCTTTAAAATTGGCAAGTAGACCATTTACAATTTTAAGTAACGTTGTTTTTCCAGTTCCGTTACGACCAATTAATCCAAGTCGGTCTCCGTGCTCAATTGAGACCGAGATATCGTCGAGAATCAGGTCTGGATCGTACAATTTGGTGACGTGTTCTAATCGTATTAAAGACATATTTTAATTTTACCATAAATGTCCGGCTTATGACGCTTAAATTGAGTGCTGCGAGTAATCATTTCCTGATATGTGTTGGCGCGGTGTGCGTCTGGACGACGGATGTTAAATTGCCTGAATCGCCAGAATGCTATGGAGAGGGCGGCATAGTGAACAAAGCAGTCTAAGGACTGCCACTCGCTTTCTGTCAGAGGACGTGAGGCGTTGTAAGCGTCTAAAAATCGTTGTGCCGCCTCAATATTTAGCTGATGCTGCGGTGTATAACAACAACCAATAAGCGTCATTCCAACATCGATGAGTAATGTATCATAACATCCCTCCTCGAAGTCGAGGATCGCAACCATTTGATCGTCATCGAAAAGGGTATTATCCAAAAAAAGGTCTCCGTGTAGAAGCCCCATCGGAAGGGGTGCCTTGAGTTGTGGTTCCATAGATTCCAACTGCGATTTCAACGATTCAACGAACGGATGCGTGGCAAATTGTGTGCCTTGGACCTCCTCGAAAAAAGGGATCATTTGTGAAATTCCCATTGCGAAACAGGGCAATCCCGCGATTGGTGGAATGCAGTGCAGTTTTGCCAATGCCTCACCGAGTTGCGACAGCGCATTTGGTGAGGACTGTGGTTGCTTCCCTCGCAGAAAGGGATAGAGCATCACGCTACCAAATGATTCGTGTGTGAGGCGTTTCTCGTCTTTTGTTGGAATAGGATATACCGTTGGATAAGCGTGCTGGTGGAGGTGCTGCAACAGTGCGATTTGCATGTTGAGTTCTATTGAATCTTTTTCATCACAGATTTTGAGAAGAAATTCGCCCTCTGTAGTCGTCAGTTTAAAGTTGCTGTTCCCAAATCCGCCGGGAATCTCCTCGAGTTTCAGTGCCGTGCCAATTGGATATTGTGAGACGATGCGGTCGAGTTCTATAGGTGAAAGGGTTGTATAGCGCGCCATATTTTATCGCTGGGACCTCACTAATTTGATTCAGTGCCTTTCTCTAATTCTTGAAATTCTGGGGAGTTACGAATGTTATCAAATGCGGGTTCCGTTTTCGCGGCGGAAAATGCTGCCGTGTCTACGCGAATTGCCTCCCGTAACGCGGCAATTGAGAGACCTTTCTCTGCCTTATGTGAATAGGCAACCGCCAGGTTGTAATGTGCTTTCGCGAAGTCAGCATCTAACTGAGTGGCGCGCTCCCACGCTTGAATGGCTTTGTCGAGTTCTCCCAAATTTCCATAGACAACGCCTAATGTGAAAAATGGCATTACCCATCCAGGTTCATTCTTGATTGCCAAACTGAGTTCCATAATGGCTTGTCCAAAATTTCCGTCGTTGGCGTACGCCATCCCCCAATTATAATGCGCGACGGCAACATCGTTCGGTTCAAGTGCGTCCGTGCTTTGTGAATAGGGAATCGCTTTCGTGCCGCATGCGGTGAGACAAAGCATCAAACCTATGATTAATAGTAACCCGCTGAGGCGTAGTTTGTTCAGTCTATATAGAAAAGTCATAATTTTCCTCCGTCTCTCCGTTAAATATTAGCAGAAGATAGGATTGGAATCAAGGTCCCGCTGATTTTTCTAAGTAAATGGCGTAAACTTTCGGGTCTTCTGGACGGATTCCGGTGTAATTCAGCCTGATTCGGATTGCGCCGTTTCTCCCGTCGATCCGTTCTCCATTTTTCCACGCCACCGTCTGATGAAAACCGGATGTGAGGGGGAGGCAGTCTTCTCTGGTATATCCTTCGATTGGTTGAAAACGCTCGTCTAAAATTTCAAGTGTAACCTGACTGTGTGCCGACAAACCGTCAACATTCAGTGCCACTGTGCAAGGCTGTCCTTCAAGAGCGATAGGTGCGGAAATCACGTGGCGGGGTTGTTCTGTTTTCCGACTCATGTTTGC
>JAPOOP010000656.1 GCA_026713385.1 Candidatus Poribacteria bacterium
GTTGAGTCTGTTCTTGCAGGCGCAGGGGTGGCATGCCGATGAACGCCTCCGTATCTATCTCACGAACACGTTGGAACAACCCGCAGAAATGCAGCCCTCGCTGCCGTTTGCGGAGTTTATCTCCGATGAGGCGAACGCCGCATTGTCAGTGAAACGGGACGAACCGCTCCTCGTTATTCTTGGCAATCCGCCATATCCACGTAATTCCGCGAATCCAAGTCGTATAGGGGGCAATTTAACTTTTATTGGTGAACTTATTGAGAATTACAGACAAGTAGATGGAGAACCGCTTGGGGATAAAAATTCAAAAGCACTCCAAGCAGACTATGTAAAATTTACTCGTTGGGCGCAATGGCGAGTTGATAAAAATGGCGAAGGAATCATTGGCTATATTGTTAACAATAGTTTCCTTGACGGTCCTATGTTCCGTGGGATGCGGCAAAGCTTGTTAGACGGTTTCAATGCTATCTACCTGCTTAACTTACACGGGAGTAACAGAAGGACGGAAGCAGTTCCGACAGCACAGAGAGATGAAAACGTGTTTGACATCTCACAAGGGGTTTGCGTCTTGTTGTGTGTCAAGCAAAGCGATAACGCTACCCTAACTAAAGTTCATTATGCAGATGTGTGGGGATCCCGAGAAGAGAAATACAACATACTTTCTGAAACTGATGTCCAATCGACGGAATGGTGTGAGTTACAACCGACATCACCCTACTACCTTTTTGTGCCACAAGCAACAGACTATAGTGCCGAATACGAAAGTGGGTGGGCGGTTCCTGACATCTTTCAAACTGGTCAAGTTGCTATTGTCACCGGACGCGATAAACTAACAATTCATCAGACTGCTGAAGAGGTTCACGAAACAGTAACCGATTTCGTTTCCCTTTCTGAAAGCAAGGCGAGGGAGAAGTACAACTTGCGAAAAGATAGTCGAGATTGGAAGGTCCGTTTTGCCCAAGCAGATATCCGTAATCATCCAGACATAGAACAACATCTTGCAAGTCTTCAATATCGTCCCTTTGACCCGAGATGGACGTACTACACGGGACAGTCAGCTGGGTTTCATAGAGAAGCACGCCAAGATATTATGCAGCATATGCACCACACAACAAATCTCGCTATTTGCGTCTGCCGCATTGTTACAGGTTCAAAATGGCAACACGCATTGGTAACTGACAAAATTACCGAAAAGTGTTATATCTCAAACAAAGGCAGTGAATCTGGTCACGTGTTCCCACTCTATCTGTATCCAAATCCACAGGAATTGGGACTTGAGACAGAGCGTTCGCTCAATTTCAAATCCGAGTTTCTTACCGCGCTCTCGGAGGCGTTGGGACTCTCACAGGTTGCGCCCTTTAACCTCCCTGATGGTGTCTCACCGGAGGAGATTCTCGCCTATATCTATGCGGTGCTGTATAGTCCGACCTACCGCGAACGGTATTATGATTTTCTGAAATACGACTTCCCACGTATCCCGATGCCACAAGACCTTGAACAATTCCGCACGCTCGCAGCATTAGGACAGCGTTTGATTGATTGTCATCTCCTCAACGATATATCGCGCTCGGAGGTCGCTCCTACAGGCGCACGCGTTCCGGCAGTACATCGGTTTGAGGGTGAAGGGGACGGTATCGTTGCACGGGTGCAGTACTCGGATGGACGGATTTGGATCAATCCGAGTCAGTATTTCACGGACGTGCCATCAGAAGTATGGGAGTATGAGGTCGGTGCGTATCAGGTGTGCGAGAAGTGGTTGAAGGATCGGAAGGGAGAGACATTGCGTCGCGAAGATTTGCAGCAGTATCGTGTGATCTTGGTGGCTGTGGCGGAGACGTTGCGGGTTATGGCAGCGATTGATGGCGTTTTGTGGTAAGTTGTCTGAATCATGAATTGATTTGACAACAGAGAACAAATATGGTTTACTATACGTAAGATGACTCCGGTATTTGTAACTAAGATAAGGAGGCGAAAATGAAATTAATCCTGATTTCTATCACTGCA
>JAPOOP010000313.1 GCA_026713385.1 Candidatus Poribacteria bacterium
GTGGAGTATCTCGTTGTCAACAGCCCTTCTCTCGCTTGGCTCATCCAGATCGATGAGCGAAAGTGAGGCAGTGATGCCCAGATCGGGGTGCGTTAAGG
The DNA here is from genome assembly GCA_026713385.1 of Candidatus Poribacteria bacterium. Taxonomy (GTDB): domain Bacteria; phylum Poribacteria; class WGA-4E; order WGA-4E; family WGA-3G; genus WGA-3G. The sequence continues at coordinate 99 of JAPOOP010000313.1, forward strand.
CATTTATGACAACCGCCGTGTTTGGCTCCTCTGTTTGTCCTAAGGTAGGACTCACGAGGAATGTAAAAAGGATTGTGCCGAGAAGTAGGAGTGAATAGCACGAAGAGTGCCGCTGGAAGACTTTTTTAGACGCGCTTGCAAGCGTCGCCGCTAAAACTTTGTTCATTAGAACCTCCGTAATGAAACAAAAAACCCCTGCTTTCATCGGAAAGACAGGGGAAGAAGCGACACTTTGTGTAAAGCGTATCCTGTAACTGTGTGAAAAATTTCATACCTTATATTGGTATTCTATTTTGATTTGACAGGATACTGTGCTCTGTTCCACCGCTTTCCCGCGAAAGCAGATGCGTGAAACATGATTCAGGCAGGTCTCCTGACTTCCGATCTTTTGGCGTAGTTGCAAGCGAAAACTTGTACTACAGGATTCCGTTGAACCTTCCCATCAGCAGTCTGACAGTGGTTTTCCAACGGATAATTGCCTTTGATAGAGGCAGATCGTTTACAGTGGCGGGGCCGTGGCGGATTCTCACCGCGCTTCCCTATTCTCCGGTTTTTTATCAGTTATCCGGCACCTGAACCGTTCGTTTATTCAATTGTAATACATATAGTATATCACGTTGCGTTGTTTTATGCAAATATTTATCCAATAAAAAAATTTGACAATGCAAAATAGATGTGGTATTATTAATATTAAGCGTGGATACATCCCAAAATTTGGCAGTTATCAACTCTTATTGAAAAGCGAGAAAATGATCTTTTTACGTTCACACTCCAGATTGCATAGCATATCTAACTATTGGCATTGGTGGCGGTCCAAGAGCTTATAGGGGAGTGTGCGTTCAAACAGATAACTAAAATAGATATTGAAAATCGTCGTTTTTTTATTTTTAAGTCCTGTTGAAGCCTTATGCACACCGATCCCGGCAGCATAGGGTGTTTTTTTTGCAAAGTTCACAGATTGACCTGTAGTAAGGAAAATTTAAAAAATGAAAATTCTATCGGAACTTAAGTATGACCGCGATGGTTTAGTCGCGGCAGTCATTCAAGATGAAACGAATAACGAAATCCTAATGGTAGGCTATATGAACGCAGAGGCAATAAGAGAAACCTTGAATACAGGGCGCGTCTGTTTCTGGAGCCGTTCCCGCCAAAAGCTATGGATAAAGGGGGAGACTTCAGGGCATACACAGACGGTTAAATCTATCGCAGTAGATTGTGATGGTGATGCCCTGCTCATAAAGGTTGAGCAGAAGGTGGCGGCGTGCCATACCGGTTATCGCTCCTGCTTCTTTCGAGAAGTTTCCCCCGACGGAGAATCAACGCGTGTCGTAGGTGAAAAGATTTTCGATGCAGATGCCGTCTATTAGAAGCCGATATTTCGTCCGTTCTTGTATCCTTGCATCCGTTCGAGAATTGCTTGATTAAATTCATCTATAGTCTCGATTTTATAGGAAAGCCCCTAATTACCTATTAAGCAATGGTCGGGCGCTTGCAACGGGCTAAAATTATAAAGCTTCGGATTCAGACAAGCGTATGTCCGTTTAAAAAATTAAACAAAACAATAGCCTGCCTTCTCACTGCGAAGCAGGCGCAGGCGGATATACGGATAAGAACCTGAACCCCAGATGCACCTGACCGAACCGCAAGGAATAATTGAAAAATGTATTATCCCACGTTGGAAGATTTTCGCGAGGCAGCGAAATCAGGAAACACAATACCGGTCTACCGATCGATTATGGCGGATATGGAGACTCCGGTGTCTGCTTTTTACAAGCTGATGCCAGATAATTATGCGTTCTTGCTCGAAAGCGTTGAAGGTGGTGAAAACCTTGCGCGTTACTCTTTTTTGGGGAGTCAGCCCTCGGTGCTTTTCCATAGTAAAGGGCATCAGGTTACCATTGAGTATTTGGAAAAAGGCGAAACCGTCGTTCAGGAACATGCAGATCCGTTGCGTGCCCTTGAGGAGTTGATGCAGAATTACCGACCTGTTGACTCTGAAGAGTTACCAAAATTCCACGGTGGTGCAGTTGGTTATATGAGTTATGACATGGTGCGCTTCGTCGAGGAATTGCCAGATAATACTGAAGATGAACTACAGCTTCCGGATTGCTTCTTCATGATTGCCGAGACGATCTTGATATTTGATCATGTGAACCATCAGATTAAAGTTGTGGCAAACGCGCATATCAATGGAGATGTGGACAAAGCTTATGCGGATGCTCTTGTGAAAATTGAGGCATTGGTCGAGAAACTTGCCGCTACTTCTGAAGCACATTTACACAGGAATAGTGGTGAGAATCAGGAGCGATATGATGAAATCATATCCAGCCCGCAATCGAATTTTACGAAATCCGATTACGAAGCTGCCGTCAGGCATGCTAAGGAATATATAACTGCAGGCGACATCATCCAAGTTGTGCCTTCGCAGCGGTTCAGTTGTCCCGTGTCGGTAGATTCGTTCGAGATATATCGGGCATTGCGAATGGTCAATCCATCACCGTATATGTATTACTTGAAGTTTAATGATTTTGACATTGTTGGAGCCTCTCCAGAAATGATGGTGCGCGTAGAAGATGGCATCGTCCAAACCGTTCCGATCGCTGGAACACGCCCGCGCGGCACAACCACTGAGGAGGATCAGGAGTTGGCGCAGACACTTCTCTCCGATCCGAAGGAACGGGCAGAGCACGTTATGCTCGTTGACTTAGGACGAAACGACCTCGGGCGGGTCTGTGAATATCATACCGTTAAAGTGACCGACTTTATGATCGTTGAGCGTTTTTCACACGTGATGCACATCGTTTCACACGTCATTGGACGCTTACGCGCAGATCTTACGGCTTTTGATGTGCTGCGGGCGTGCCTTCCCGCTGGAACACTCTCAGGGGCACCGAAGATACGCGCCATGGAAATCATTGATGAACTTGAACCGACGCGTCGCAGTACGTACGGCGGAACGGTAGGTTATTTCAGTTTTTCCGGCAGTGCAGACACAGCGATTACTATCCGAACGGCGGTTATCAAAGATAGCACGGCTTATGTGCAAGCAGGTGGTGGTGTCGTCGCGGATTCAGTCCCTGAAACCGAGTATTACGAAACCGTGAGTAAAGCGCGAGCAATGCTGAGTGCTATTGCATTGGCAGAACAAGGTTTCTTGTTGTAACGGCTGACCGCTGATAAAAAGGAGACGAAAAGATGGTTTTAATGATTGATAACTACGACTCCTTCACCTATAATTTGGTGCAGTACTTGGGTGAGCTCGGTGCTGACTTGGAGGTTCATCGGAGTCGAAAAATAGGATTGGACGCATTGGATGCGCTGGAACCTGAACGGATTGTTATTTCACCGGGACCCTGCACGCCGAAAGAGGCGGGTATATCCAACGATGCCATAAAGCACTTCGCCGGTAAAGTTCCGATTTTAGGGGTCTGCCTCGGTCATCAGTGCATCGGGGATACGTTCGGTGGCGAAGTCGTTAGGGCGGATCGATTGATGCACGGTAAAACCTCTATGATTGAACATAATGAGGTTGAACTTTTTGAAGGATTAGATAATCCATTTGAAGCCACGCGCTACCATTCGCTTATCGTTAAAAGAGAAACACTGCCCGATTGCCTTGAGATCACCGCCTGGACGGATCAGGATGAAATCATGGGACTTCGGCATAGAACCTTGCCTATTTGGGGTGTACAGTTCCATCCAGAGTCGATTTTGACAGCTGCTGGAAAGAGTTTACTCTCCAATTTCTTGGCATTATAAATGTGTTTTTAAAAACAGAAAGGTTTAATATGACAAAACAGATGAACGATACTACACCTGTCCCAGTCTTCGTTTCTTGGTCATCGGGTAAAGACTCTGCATGGGCACTTCACACACTGCGCCAGCAGCCGGAACGCTACGATGTACGGGGCATTTTCACTACCGTCACAAAGACATTTGATCGCGTCTCCATCCACTCGACGCCAGCATGGGTGCTAAAACAGCAAGCGGAAAAGCTCGGAGTGCCATTATACGAGATACCGATCCCTTACCCTTGCTCCAATGCGATTTACGAAGACGCTATGCGGAAATTTCTGGCAGAAGTGGAAGCGTTACCGGAACATTTGGGGACATCGCATTTCGCATTTGGGGATTTGTTCTTAGAGGACATCCGTGAATACCGAGAAGACAAATTAAGTGGCACTGGTTTCACACCGATTTTCCCGGTGTGGGGAGAAGACACCCCACAACTCGCTGATAAAATGATCGCTTCCGGCATGCGTGCCATTATTACCGCGCTCAATCCTACCAAGGTTCCTGCCGATTTCGCAGGACGTTGGTTCGATGCTGAACTCCTTGCTGATTTACCTGATGGGGTGGATCCGCTCGGTGAAAACGGTGAGTTCCACACATGTGTTGTTGATGGACCGATGTTTAGTTCGCCTGTTGCCGCGAAACCGGGTCAAGTTGTCCAGAGAGACATTGTTTCTAA
>JAPOOP010000011.1 GCA_026713385.1 Candidatus Poribacteria bacterium
ATCAAACATTCAAGCCGAGCTGACTGCTCAATTCCATCAAGCGTCTATTAATTTCGGTCTTATCGATCCGATTGCCATCTACAAATTCTTGGTATGGTGGTAATAGTCCGTCTGGGATCATGATCCGAGAATTCGCCTCTCGTAACGCTAACAATCCCATGAAAAGCTGCATTTCCGGAGAGTAGTCCGGTATGAAGTCATCCAACGCCTGACGGAGTTCGGCTTCAGTGAAGGTGTCGCGACCATCGAGTTTTGCGATGTTACTCGCGCGTTGGACAATCAAGAACAGGTCCCGCCACGTCAATCCATCTGTTTCTGAATCTCCGACAAGTGCCCGGAAGTTAAGTTGATCGGTGGCTTGTCCTTGACAAAATATCTTTAAAATTTCCATCCTACCTTCAGCAGTTGGGGGTAGCATGATTAATTTGGTATCGAAGATACCATATCGTCGAAAGATCTGCGGCATCAAGTCGGGACGGCATGACGTGCCGACCCATATCACTCTCCCGTGCAAAGATGGATCGCTAATAGCGTTTATGAGGCTCTGCGGAAACAGCTGCTGTTCTTCGGGATTCATTGGGGTATGCGGTGGCACTTGTTCAATCTCATCCATAAAGACAACCGTCGGCGAAATACCTCGGATGAAATTGATAGCAGCATTAAGATTCCGTTCATAGGTGTTTCCATTCTCATTGATGTTTATTGTTATCTCACCGACCTGATTAGCATAGCGGAGTTGGACGAGGGTCATGTTCGTCTCACCAGCGAGTACCTTTGCAGCGTAAGCCTTGCTAGTCCCTGGCGGACCGAGTAAAAGGATGCCTCGTGGCACGCGCCGCAAGTCCCGATGTCTCATACCGTTCGCTATATCCCAAATTGCCCTCATTACGTACCAACCCTCGTCAGAAGGACCTCTTTCAGTTTCCACCAGTTCAAGGACTCCGTGGCTGAAAGTCTTAATGCTATCACGCCGGTATCTCACAAGCGGTTCACCGCCCATCTTCTGTTGTGCTGACTCTGCCTGTTTCACAACATCGTGTATGCCGAAGAGGTTAAGTCCTACTGTCTCGCGGGCGAGGGACTCTCTGTCATGCTCGTTTCCAAGGCTTGCCCGCATTTGCGATGGCGGGTCTGAAATGGCATGGAGATATTCAATGAAATGGAGACGTTGATCGTGGTTTGGAAACGGAATTTCTATCAGCGGAATCTCTGGATTTACAGTAAGATTCGGATGGATATCAAATGTGTTATGGGTAAGGAGCAGAATGATGTGTTTGCGCTTTCGGATTTCCAAATCGGATGCCCAATTCTGCATCTGGTTGAAAAAGCGTTGTAAATCATCGTTAGAGGCACTACTCAACGAAGAATCGTTTGGGGCAAGTTGCTCCAAAAAATTGATAACCAATCCAACCCTCGCTTTGTCTTGCCATAAAAGATGACTCAACCTCTCTCGCAACTCCTCTGAGGGTGCCGGATCTATGTGCATGAACGGGTCTTCATGAGGCTTATCGAACGCCAAAGCGGCATTAATTCTTCGGCGTGCAACCAGCGGATCTACCTCATGCTCAACCAGATTGGCATCTTCTGCTTCCTGAAAACGCCGAAGCGTCTGAAGCCATGTCGCTATACTCTGGAAATGAAAAGCACCGGTTTTCTCGTACTTTGGAACAACGCCGAGCATTTTCTGGGTCGCTCCCCACCGCCCAATATTGGGTAAATGAATGCCTTGTGATGTATTATATCCGAGGACGAGTTCACAACCCATCAGATTGAGTTGCTCCATGAGATATTCATAGGTGGGCAAGTAGCCGTAGACCTCATCATATAACAGGTCCTGGACATTAAAGTGGAGAAGAAATTGGTGTGCAGACCCAGCATCGCAGTGTCTTTTTATCTGTTCCCAAAACATTTTTTCTCCGCTGTCTATTATGTCTTTTCGTGAGCAAGTGTGATCTCAGGCGGGAAAGAGAAAGAGGTAGACGCGCGTGGGAGGCGCGCCTACGATGTTTTTAATGAGCAGTTTTGATGCCGCCCCAAGTGGTGGCTAATTTCGCGCGAGGATCAACAGATACACCTAAGTCTTGTGCGCCTAAAATTTCGGCAGCACTCAAAGCACGGTTCCAGAGAGAGACCTCATCTATTATGCCTGCAAAGACATAGTTGAGGCGTTCACAATCCTGCCCGATTCGCCACGGATCGTCGTTGGCACTCAGCGTTCCTGGCACTTCACCTTCCTCAACTGCTTCAGCATTGAGATAGATTGTTGCGGTTTCCCCATCGTTGGTAAAGGCAACGTGAATCCACTCGCCTGTTGGCGGAAGATCGGTTACAATGTCGGCTCTACCACTTTCGGTTTCAAAACGGAGTTTGAAAACTCCACCTTCGCTAAATAGACCGTATTGTGTTCTACCCGCACAACCACCGTGAACGGATTTACCAACAATCTGGCGCGTGCCGTTCCAATGATCAGCGTTAATCCATGCCGCAAATGTACATTCGTTCACGTTCAAGACATCCGTGCTTTCAACGGTGACGAACACATCGCTGCCGTCGCCACCAAACTGAAGAGCCTTTCCACTGTATCCCTCTACCCAATCTGGATTGGAAATTTCACCATCGTGTCCGTTACCGCTCGCGTCTCCAGCGAGTGTACCTTCTCCCTCATCGTAAGAATGATGTAGGACAAGCCCATCTGTGAGAGCTGCCGAGACGAACGGTGTGAATAACATCGACAATGCTACCGAGAA
>JAPOOP010000044.1 GCA_026713385.1 Candidatus Poribacteria bacterium
CCCCCAACCCGAAAAAAAAAATGCAAGAAATGGCCCCGCCCATGAGCCCCCTTTTCCGGCAAACCCCGGGGTCCGCGGTTCCAAATGTCGGAAAGCCTTTTTTTTGACTTTTGGCGGAAAAATCCCGCCCCTTTTTCGCCTGGGTGGAATTCGCAAAAACAGGTTTTTTGAAAAGGGCGGGGGTGGTTATGGTGCAAAAGCCTATAGAGGCTTGCGGGACAATGCCTCCGTCTTTTTGCTTATTCCACAGCAACGATTACAATCTTCCACCGGTCTGCTTGCTGGATGAGCACATCGACATCCATAACGAAAGTTCGCCGCGCCTCCACTGCTAACACACCTGCTTTAACTTGATGCAACGCCTCAAGCGTTTGCAGTCCCACCGTCGGCACATCAATACGAAAATCGTGGTTCTCAGCGGCTGCTTTCGCAACAACGACTCCCTGCTTTCCCAAGTGTCCTCCCCTCTGAATAGTCGCGTCTGTCCCTTCAATAGCTTCCATAGCAAGGACAATCTGATTTTTAACAACAACCGTTTGCCCAATATCCATATTTGCTATCTGGCGGGCGATACTGATACCGAGTTCAATATCTGTCCATTGACTCGCGGTGGGTTGTCGAGTTGTTAAGACACTGGGTTGTGGAAGAAGATGCTGGAGGTACTGATCTTGAGTGAGGATAGTAAGTCCGGCGGATTCAAGGTAGTTAAGTGCCGCATTGACGACTACGGAAGGTTTTTCGCGTCGGTTCTGTACGAGAATTTTAAGGGTTGTCGTGTCAATTTGAAAGGGCCGAAGGAGGATGTTTTTTTCGACTTTCCCGATGATCACAACCTCTTTTACGCCTGAATTAAGAAGCGTTCGAGTGATCTTTTGAATCTGGCCCACCCCATAAGTATGAAGTTCGCATGCGATTCCGGCAAAGCGTTGCGCGTCAGATTTGGTAATTTGAATAATAACGGGTTGTCGTTCATGGGCAACAGCGGCACGTGCTAATAACACTGGTAACTCACCTTCGCCTGCAATAATACCCAGTTTTTCCATTTTTTAAGTATTCCTTGCGGAGAAACGACGGGCGTTTGAACTTTGAAGTGCGTTGCTCAAATCTGAAGAAATACCCTATCAAAAACCCTGTGCCGTTGTTGCAGGCTGCTGTCTTGGATAAACCCAAACCCGTAGTTCGTAATGAAATTAGGTTCTCCTTCAATGGCATAATTTTGCTTCGCAGCGAGAATGCTTTACATTTGGAGAACGGATATACGGAAAGACACTTCATCCATCAAACCCGTCTGACCGAACCGCAAGGAACATTAAAAAAACGTACGATTCGGTTGACTAAACCCTATGCCACGCTTGGAGGTTTCTATAAATTTGAGTAAATATTCAACTTCCGGCGTTGGTTCGAGTGTCTCTCTGACTCTGGTGACGGCGTGCTTGAGGGGTAACCCTGAGCGGAACAATATGCGGAACGCTTTCTTTAACGCCGCGAGTGCTTCAGGTGTGAGTTGTGATAAAGGATTAATCCGTGATGTTCTGATACCGATACGGTTGAGGTCCCGAACACGCGCGGGTTGTCCGGCGGAGAGTGCAAAGGGTGGGATATCCTGCACAATCTTTGAAAAACCGCCTGCCATTGCCATCTTGCCGACGCGCACGTATTGGTGCAGTGCCGCATGTGCCCCCAGTCGAACATCATCTTCAATCACGACATGCCCCGCAAGCGAGACAAAGTTTGCCATGATTATTCTATTGCCGACGATGGTGTCGTGTGCAAGGTTAACCCAATTCATCAGCAGATTATTGTCCCCAACGATAGTTGCTTCCTCTTCAAAAGATGACCTGGAGATGGAGACGTATTCGCGTAGTATATTGCGATTCCCGATTTTCACGTAGCTCCGCCAACCCCCGTACTTTAGGTCTTTGGATTCGTTACCAATAGTAGCACCGAAGAAAATTTTGCATTCTTCGCCGATAGTGGTCCATTTTTCAATCTGAACATGGGGACCGATCACGGTACCGCGCCCTATATGAACAGCTTCACCGACAAGACTATAGGGGCCAATCTTAACCCCTTCTTCCAATGTTGCTTTTGGAGAGATAATAGCCGTAGGGTGAATGTTGGTTTCTAACACAGATGTCCCTCCTTAATCTTGCCATCTTACACAAAAAAACATGCCAGTTAACGCTAAAAGACCCGCGGTTCAAACAGATGCCAATACGATTGACAATTCCGCTTCTGTAGCGAGTTCGTCTCCTACGTAAACGCGTCCTTCAATGCGTGCAATTCTGCTTCGTAGTTGTGCGACTTCTATTTCCAATCGGAGTTGGTCCCCCGGAATGACAGCGCGTCGGAATGTTGCCTTGTTGATTGATCGAAAATAGCCAAGTTCACCTTCCTTACCGATGTCTCGAAGCACAAGCCATGCAGCGAGTTGCGCGAGTGCTTCGATTTGTAACACACCCGGCATCACCGGACGCGTCGGGAAATGCCCCTCAAAGATTGGTTCGTTATAAGTCACGTTCTTGATGCCTACGGCGCGCTTTTTGCTTTCGTATTCAATAACTCTATCGACCATGCACATCGGATGTCGGTGCGGTAACACTTCATAGATATCCATTACCTCAATCGGTTCTTGAGCAGGGGCTTGTTGAAGGTGGCCCGCTTCAGCGAGGGCACGCACAAATTCCGCATGGAACATATGTCCAGTCCGCATCGCGAGAACATGTGCCTTCGGCAAGTGTCCGGCTAAATAGAGATCGCCAATCAAATCAAGGATTTTATGTCGGACGAACTCGTCTTCAAACCGCAGGGGTGTGCTGGATTCACCGGCGGCATTGATAACAACGACATTATCGTAGTTTGCGCCTTTCCCAATGCCGAGTGTTTGTAGGGCTTCAATTTCATCTTCGAAACAGAAACTCCGTGCTGGCGCGATGTCGGAAGCGTATGATTCTGGGGTTATTTTGAATGTCGCTGTTTGTGGTTTCGTTTGCGGGTGCGCGTAAACAAATGTTACCTCTAATGCGACGGCAGGTAGCAACACAAGCTGCTTATCCGCCGCAGAAAGCGCGAACGATTCCGTGACCTCAATAAATTGCCGTGGGGCATCTTGCGAGACAAGTCCTGCTGCTTGGATATTTTCGACATATGGTGCCGCGCTCCCCTCAAGCCCAGGCGGTTCCGATGCGTCAAGCTCTACCGTCGCGTTGTCAACGCCGAGACCGCCGAGTGCTGAGAGAATGTGTTCGACGCTGCTAACCGTTGTATCACCATTGCGTAAACTGGTACATCGTGGCAGAATATCTGCCCAATTTTCCTGACATACCTTCACTTCTGGTGCACCAGCCATATCCACCCGTCGGAAGACGATGCCGGAATCTGCGGGTGCTGGTTTCAGGGTTAATGTCACAGGTTCCCCTAACATTAACCCTTTTCCTGTCATTGTTATTTCGTTTTGAATTGTTTGCTGTGAATCAGCTTTTGCCATTCGCTTTTGTCTCTTTCTGTTTAGTAGTTATCAGAAGAATGTCTATCGGCTATCGGAAACCGTCAGGAAAGAGATTCTCTTTCTGACTGCTGACCGCTATTCTTCTGATAACCGAACCGACGACTATTTAGAGGCACGCCGCATTTTTTGTATCATTCTATTGTGCTCTGAAAGCGTCTTTGAAAAGTGGTGCTTTCCCTCGCCTATTGCCACGAAGTAGAGATAGTCTGTTTTTTCGGGTCGTAGCGCAGCTATAATTGAATCAATACCCGGATTCGCAATGGGACCAGGGGGTAAACCCTTGTATTTATACGTGTTATAAGGCGAATCCACCTGTAGATCGGCTTTCGTTAAGGAGCTTTCTGGGTTTCCTAAGGCATAAAGCACTGTTGGATCTGCCTGAAGTTTCCATTTTCGTGTAAGCCGGTTATGGAAGACACTTGAGATACGGGGACGTTCCAGTCGAAATTGTGCTTCTTTTTCAATGACAGAAGCAAGCGTTACGATTTCGTGACGGGTACGCCCTAAATTTTGTGCCTCCTCGTCAAATTTGTCCGTCCATTGCTGTTTAAATTCATCAAGCATCATCTCAACAATCTTCTCAGTTGTTGTGCCTTTTGCGAATTTGTACGTATTTGGAAAAAGGTAGCCCTCCACAGTTGTGTCTGTAAGTCCATACCGCTTCAACAAACGCGCGGATTCGGAGGCTTGCCGAAATGCCTCGGCTGTGCCGAAGCCGTTTATTTCCCAAAGTTCAGCGATGGCGGAGGTCGTCAAACCCTCTGGAACTGTCCAGCTAACCAGCGTAACCTGTCCCTTTTCAAATTCATCAAGTAGATTCCATAACGCCATGTTCCGCCGTAATACATAGGTTCCAGCTTGTAGGTGTCTACCAGTCCCTCTATATCGGACAACTAAACGAAAGGCGTGTTCGCTGCGTATTAACTTTTGCTCAACCAATCGCTTTGCTATTACGCGTGAACTGCTCCCCGCTGGCACGTCGAAATTAACAATCTCTTCTGACGATGTGGGCGGTAGCGTCAGGAATATTCCAATTAACAAGACAATGAGGCAGAGAGCACCAAGACAGCAGAGCGTCAGTATGCCTATCTTAATTTTTCGTGCTTTCGAGAGAGAGGTATCTTGACGATCTGGTGATTCGGCAGATGGAGAAAGACCGTGTGGGCTTTCTAATGACTCTTCTACTCTCGGTTCTGTTTGTGCAGACTCCATGTATTTTTATGATAGTTATTAGTTGGAACCCCACGACCCTTTAGCATATTTGATACAAAAATCAGGAATGCTCTGTAGGTGCTGCAGGATTAATCTCCCGATCGTTGTTCAAATAGTCATTGAGAATAATGACTGCTGCCACCTCGTCGATAAGTTCTTTCTGTGCCTTTGTATCTTTGTTAAGTTCACGCAAAATGTCTTCTGCTTCAGCGGTTGTAAAACGTTCATCCTGAAATTCGATCGGGATGTCAATTACGTGCTCCAAGCGTTGTGCAAACTTCTGGACTTTCTTCGCTTGTGCGCCGATAGAGCCATCGAGAGAGATAGGCAAGCCGATGACGACGCGTTCCACCTTGTGGATGGAAACGAGATCCGAAATAGCAATTAAATCGACTTTCCGATTCTTTCGGGTTAGTGTACATAGTGGATGTGCCGCAACGCCGAGCGCGTCGCTGAGTGCAACACCAATACGTGTGTCACCAACATCTAATCCGAGTAAAATTGCCATAACTGACCTCTTTTAATAGTGATCATACCTCGCGGTGCGAGCAGTTTTCAGTTAAAGAAGGGTCTGAACAACAAATCACATCTCCCTGGAGTATTTGAAGCAGGGGTTATCAATTTACAAGTGGCGTTTGACTAACAGCTGATAACTGATAGTTGACAACTATTTAGAAACGTCCAGAACGCAAAATAGAGATTACCAATCCGAATCCAAAAAAGGTCGCAGTCAGATAGCCCATAATGCCAAGAAAAAACTTCCATTCCCAAATTTCAGCGACTTGTAGGATGATCGACGAGCCTACAATCAATGAAGCAATGATGAGGCTAAAAGCGATCCGATTAACGACTCGATCAAATACCTTAATCACTGCTTCAAGGTTTAGGTGCTCAAGCTCGAATTTCAGAGAACCTCGCTGTAATTTTTGCAAAATACGATGCAATTGAAGGGGCGTGTCTCGGACCAATTCCGTGAAGTCTTCCATAGAGTCCGCTATCTGCCGCTCCCATCGTTTACTTCCAAAATTTTGGACGAGAAATTGCGCAATATACGGTTCACTGAATTTCAGAAGATCGAAATCAGGATGCAGTTTCATCACAACCGATTCGACCGTCGCCACAGTCTTGCCGAGCATTAAAAAAGCTGGCGGTACATGGATTTGATGACGCAATGATGCGTTAAAGACTTCGTGAATTAACTCGCCGAGACGCAGTCTGCTCGGCGGCATATTGAAATAACGCTCTAAAAAATCGTTCATTTCTAACTTTAACGCTGCGATATCTGTTTCATCCCCCAAAATACCCATTCGGATGTAGTTTCTAACGACTGCATCTACATCTTTGGTTAACACTGCACTTAGCCAATGGCAGATATGCCGCAGCATATCTTTGCTTATCCTACCCACCATGCCGAAGTCTACCAGTCCGATCCGTCCATCTTCTAAAACGAAGATGTTCCCCGGATGCGGATCCGCGTGGAAAAAACCATCGCTCAGCACCTGTGTATAGAACATTTCCACGAGCGTTTCAGCGAGTTCTGTTCGATCGAACCCCATTTCATCCAATTGGGCGATTGCGTTGATTGGCACACCATCGATCCGTTCTAAAGTCAGAACACGACGATTCGTGAATTCCCAATAGACTCTGGGAATTTTCACCTTCGGCGACGTTGCGAACCTCTGGTGGAAAGCATCTGTATTTGCGGCTTCGATTGTAAAATCGATCTCTTTCCGAATCGAGCGCGAGAACTCTCGGACGAGCTCGGTCGGTTTGAAGAGATGCATCTCTGGATCTCGATTCTCAAGCCGCTCTGCTAACTCCATCAATAGGTTGAGATCCGTCTGAATGATCGTTGCCACGCGTGGGCGTTGGACTTTAACGACTACTCGCTCACCTGTCTCTAACGTCGCTGCGTGCACTTGTGCGATTGAAGCCGCCGCGAAGGGTTGCTGTTCGTAGGTTAAGAAGACCCTCTCAAGGGGCAATTCAAATTCCTGTTCAATAGTGGTGCGAACCTCTGAGAAATCGAACGGCTGTGCATGTCGTTGCAATTTCTGAAACTCGGTGCTCCACGCCAATGCTTCTTCTTGTCCGACGAGTTCAGAGAGAATGTCCACTCGGGTGCTGAGAACTTGTCCTAATTTAACAAACGTTGGTCCTAACTCTTCAAACGCAAGTCGCAAACGCTCTGGAACAGAGAGGAGCGTCCCTGAAGTGTTTTCATCTGAATCCTTTCTCACATTTCGGAAATTCCACCACCTCGATTTCTTGGGTGGGCTATCTTCTCTCCCCTTCCGCATGAACACACTTTTGAGTCTAAAACGGCTTGTCCGTCCTCGCTCAAAAATTTGAGAGATGATATGTCCGAAGCCGTGTCTCGCGAGAATGCTAACGATCTCAGGTAGACGTTTGGCACTTTTGAGTTTACGATTCAGATTCAGAATACGCATGAGGTTTTCATCTCTCTATAAGTCTGGCAATACCGCTCTTAAAATTTTACACGAAAAATTCTGTGGAGTCAAGAAAAATCTCATGAGCACAAACATTGTGTATAGAAACTTGATAAATTGCCATAACGCTGGTATAATTTGCTGAGGAAAAGAGAAGCGAGATCACAAGTGGTGTTGAGAACTGGCATCGATTCTCTTTTTACATTTAGCGGAAGGAAGATCGCTCACACCCTACAGTATACAGAACAGGAGATCAAATGTCTAAACATCAACTTTATTATGGCGACAACCTCGAAATTCTTCAGGAGTATGTTTCTGATGAAAGCATCAACCTGATTTACATTGACCCGCCGTTTAACACAGGGAAACTCCAACAGCGCACGGAGATCCAGGTAGAACTTGATGCCGATGGCGATCGGGTCGGCTTCCAAGGTAAAACATACCGAACCGTCACAGGCAAGACTACACATTATACCGATAAGTTTGAGAGTTCGGATGCGTATTTACAATTTTTGAGACCTCGTTTTGAAGAGGCGTATCGTGTGCTTCATCCGAACGGGAGTTTCTTCCTCCATATTGATTATCGCGAAGTGCATTATTGTAAAGTGATGCTTGATGAGATTTTCGGGCGAGAATCTTTCGTCAATGAGATTATTTGGGCTTACGATTACGGAGGGAGACCCAAGTCGAGGTGGCCCGCCAAACACGATAACATCTTGTGGTATGCCAAAACGCCAGAACACTATACCTTCAATTTCGATGAGATGGATAGAATTCCGTATATGGCACCCGGGTTAGTAGGAAAAGCGAAGGC
>JAPOOP010000705.1 GCA_026713385.1 Candidatus Poribacteria bacterium
GCGAATCGGCTCAGTTTTGGTCTGCAAGCCATGCAAGACGAAACCTTGAAACAGTTAGGCAGAATCCACACTGTCGCTGAATTCCTTCAGAGTTATCGCCTCGCCCGCGAAGCCAACTTTGAAAACATCAACATCGATCTCATCTTCGCACTCCCCGAGCAGACGATGGAGGCGTGGCACCACACCCTCAACGAAACGATCTCCCTGGCACCCGACCATATCTCAGCCTATAACCTCGTCATGGAGGAAACGACCCCCTTCTATGAATGGTGGCAAGCCGGTGATCTCCACCTCCCGACCGACGACACCGAAGCGGATATGTTCCAATACACCATTGACACACTCACCTCGCACGGGTACGCCCACTACGAAATCTGTAACTTCGCCAAACCGAACCGCCTCGCGAGACACAACCTCGTCTACTGGAACAACCAACCGTGTATTGGGCTTGGTGTGGGCGCGTGTGGGTATATAAAGGGGGCGCGTTACACCAACATTCGGGGGATCGCGCCTTACATTAACAAACTCTCCCAACGCCATAAACCCATCGCCGATACCGAACGCATGACGGGACACGCTGAAAAGGCAGAAACGCTCATGCTCGCCCTACGAAAACGCGAAGGCATCTCTCTTGACGCTTACCAAAACCGATTCGGCGAAGACATCGAAACCGCGTTTGGGAACATCCTCAAAAAATGGTTAGACTTACAGCTCTTAGAGCAAACCTCCACCCATCTCCGCCTCACACCCCGTGGTCTTTTCCTCGCAAACGAAGTCTTCGTTGAATTGATGTAATTCTTTTAAAAGTAGTATGCAGACTCCGTCTGCCGTCCACTTCTGAATCCCTTAAACGTGCGATAATCGCATGACTACAAACACAACCATTTATAGTCAGGCAGTTTTTCTTCTCGAAGAGGTTCAAAAACACGGGGTAACGCAGATAGGACTATTCAGTTTTCCACTGGAATGCACTCAAAGTCCCCCTGATAAGGGGGATTTAGGGGGTTAAAAACGAAAAAAACTCACATTGTAGACGCAATTTGCCCAGAAAATACTCACATATATAAAGTGAATATATAAACTGAATCGCTCTGGTAACGCAGAAATCTTCTCTTGACTATTTTTCCTAAACCTGTTATCATACTATTGCAATTAATATGCTTATGCTGCAACGCGGTTGAGAGAGATTTCCGCCAGTTCCAGCACCCTTACTTATTTATATTAAACAAAACTCTCTTCCAAAATGCAAGATGGTTAAAATGCTGACGTTCGCTCGGATGCAACTCAAACCATGGACTTTGCCTGAGCAGAACCTCACCTGTAAGAGAGATATAATTTTTGCACTTTCGTATCGGGAGTCCATCAACCAGAGAAGGAGGAATGGACAGATGAAAATTAGATTAATATGGATCGGTGTAGTCGTTCTATGTATTGCAGGTACGCTAACCGTTTCAAGTGATGCTGCATTAGACCCTGACACTATCGTAGGAATATGGAAATTTGACGAAGGTAAAGGGGATACCGCAAAAGATTCTTCTGAAAACGGGAACGACGGTACGCTCACGAATAAACCAAAGTGGGTAGATGGCAAATTTGGGAAGGCACTTGAGTTTGATGGTTCATCTTTTGTAGATATGGGCAATGACGCATCACTTCAGTTCGACGGAGATGTGACAATTGTTTTTTGGATTAGACCCGAAAGCGTAGCGAGTGGTCGCCAAAACATCGTTTGCAAATCATACGGCGGCGAAGGCTGCTTGACACAGGAACCCGATGGTCGGTTGAGTTTTTATTGGGGCGATTGTGGCGGAAATTGTCAGCCGTACGTGGAGGTTACGAGACCTTCCCCAGGGACGCTTGTAGATGATGAATGGATTCACGTCGCTGAGACGAGAAACGTTTCAAAACGCGAGTATAAAATGTACAAAGACGGTGAAGTTACCGCAGAGAGTAAGTGGCTGAAATGTGGCGCGCACCCATGCGGAGACTCCGTCCCCAGCGGTCTTAATTTGCTCATCGGCTCCGGTTATGCCGGTAAATACAGAGGCATCATTGACGATGTCGCTATCTTTAATGTGGTTCTGAGTGAGGGTGAAATTCAGAGTATCATGGATGAAGGATTGGACAAGGCCTTCGACGTTTCCCCCAGCGACAAACTCACCACCACATGGGCATACATAAAGCAATAACGAATCTACTACATACAAAGGCAAGAATACACCGTTCTTGCCTTTTTTATTTAACCCGTAGGTTGCCACCTCAGACCCGGTAGGTGCGGTTTTGTGGCGTACTCGACCCGGTGAATGCCACACGCGCATTCATACCGTTGATTCATGCGATGTGCATTCTAACCGCACTGCTACTCGTCTGAATCGCGAATTTCACAGGTTTGTCTCACTACCTCTCCAGCCCCAGAGGGGGTTTTTGCTTGGGCGTTTCTTCAACATCTATCAAATTCCCCTTGACATATCCCCATAACCTGCTATCATATCCGCATGCCGAAGCTCAATCTCAAACCCAATCACAAAGCAGTCCGCGACTACTACGCCACACTACAGGAATACAATAAACACGACATCACACACGAAGGCGCGGTCAGCTCACCCTTTGATACGCTCCTGCACACCTGCACAAAGCAGGTGAACGCCACGCTCGTTCCTCAATACCCGATGCGCGCCCCAAATGGAAACTGCATCGTTATCGACGGCGCAATCATCGACGAATACGGACTCCCGCTCGCCTATTGGGAAGCGAAGGATATAGACGACAACCTCGCCATATCTGTGCAGGAAAAACGCGAGGCTGGCTACCCACTCGACAACATACTCTTCCAAACCCCACAACGCGCCATCCTGTATCAGAACGGACGTGAGGCACTTGATCTCGACATCACGGAACCCGCCAACCTGATTGCCGTACTTCAATACCTGTTCGCTTACGTCCCGCCCGCGCTCGACAACTGGCAGACCGCTGTCACCGACTTTAGAGAACATGTACCCGACCTCGCCAACAAGCTAAAGGAACTCATTGAGCAACGCCACGAAACCGATCCAGCCTTCAAAAAGGCGTTCACCGATTTCTACGAAATCTGTCGCACCTCCATCAACCCCGAACTCTCACAGGATGCCGTCGAGGAGATGCTCATCCAACATATCCTCACCGAACGCATGTTCCGCACCGTTTTTAATAACTCCGCCTTCACCCGCCGAAACATCATCGCACGTGAGATTGAAAACGTCGTCGACGAACTCATCCGACAGGCGTTCAGTCGCGAGGAGTTTCTCAAACCCTTAGATCGGTTCTATATCGCGATTGAACAAGCCGCGATGCTCTGCAAAGACTTTACCCAAAAACAGCACTTCCTCAACACGTTTTACGAGAAATTCTTTCAGGGGTTCTCTGAGGATGTGGCAGACACACACGGCATCGTCTACACACCGCAACCGATCGTCGATTTCATGGTGAACAGCGTTGAATACATCTTGGAGACCGAATTCAATCGGTCGCTGTCGGACACCGGTGTACATATCATCGATCCGTTCGTCGGGACGGGGAATTTCATTGTCCGTCTTATGCAGGACATTCAAGGCACGGCGTTGGAAGAGAAATACCGCAACGAACTCCACTGCAACGAAGTGATGCTCCTACCTTACTACATTGCCAGCTTGAACATCGAGCAGGAATACTTCCAACGCACAGGGACGTATCTCCCGTTTGAGGGCATCGCACTTGCCGACACGTTTGAATTGATGGAGCAGGAACAAAGGGAACTCTTCACACAGGAAAACACAGAACGTGTGGAACGGCAGAAGGCGGCGGATATGTTCGTCGTCATCGGCAATCCGCCTTACAATACGAAACAAATTGATGAAAATGACAACAACAAAAATCGGAAGTATAAGGTAATGGATGCCCGGATTACTGACACGTATGCTGTGGATTCCAAAGCAACGCTCAAAAACGCCCTCTATGACCCCTATGTGAAAGCGATTCGATGGGCATCGGAGCGAATTGGCGAGGAAGGGATTGTCGCCCTCGTGACCAACAGCGGTTTTCTGGACAGGACAGCATTTGATGGAATGCGGAAACACCTCGCAGACGATTTCGACGCGATTTACATTCTGGATTTGGGAGGTAACGTCCGTCAGAATCCAAAGTTGTCTGGGACAACACATAACGTCTTCGGCATTCAGGTCGGTGTGAGCATCAATCTTTTCATCAAGAAAGGTGGTAACAGGATAGATACAAGTCCCACCAAAATCTTCTATGCAAGTGTTGATGAATTCTGGCGGAAGGAGGAGAAATATAACTATCTCAATTCAAAGAAGCACTACCGAAACGTCGAATGGAAACAGATAACGCCTGATAATCGACATACATGGCTCACGGAAGGACTTCATACCGAATTTGACGCCTTTATCCCGATGGGAACGAAGGAAGCGAAGGCGAGGGAAAGTGCCGCGGTGGATGTGATTTTTAAAACTTATAGCCTCGGAGTTAGCACAAGCCGTGATGCGTGGACTTACAACTTCAACATAAATGCTCTCACAGAAAACATTCAGAAAATGATGGGTTTCTACAATGCACAGGTACTGAAGTGGTTGACTACACCAGAGAAGTCGATTGTGAATGTGGATAATTTCGTAGAGTATGACAATACTAAAATCAGCTGGAGTTCCAGTTTAAAACGAAAACTGAAGAGTGGACAAATGGCTGAATTTTCAGAGACAAAACTTCGGCACTCTCTCTATCGTCCATTTACAAAATCAAATATCTACTTTGACCGAATGATGAACGAAAGGGTAGGAGAATTTCCTTTTATCTTTCCAACATCAGAGCCCGAAAAAGAGAATCGAGTGATATGTGTTGGAGGCTATGGTCGGAAAGAGTTTGCTGTTTTGATGAGCCAATGTATTCCTGATGTGAACTTATATGGCGATCCGCAACAATCCTTCCCCTTCTACACCTACGACGAGGACAGCACCAACCGACAAGAGAACATCACCGATTGGGCGTTAGCAGAATTCCGAACCCACTACGGCGACGACACCATCACCAAGTGGGACATCTTCCACTACAACTACGGTCTCCTGCACCATCCCGACTACCGCGAGAAATACGAGGCAAACCTCAAGCGCGATCTCCCGCATATCCCCTTCGCCGAAGACTTCTGGGGATTCGCCACCGCAGGCGCGGCATTAACAGATATCCACGTCAACTACGAATCCGCTCCGAAATACGACGGACTAAAATATATCGAAACAAAAGGGATGGCACTCGATTGGAATGTCGAGAAGATGAGATTTTCCAAAGACAAGACGCAACTCAAATACAACGATTTCCTCACACTGGACGGTATCCCTGCGGAGGTCTATGACTATCGGCTCGGCAACCGTTCAGCGTTGGAGTGGGTCGTAGATCAATATCGCGTCAAGACCGACAAACGGAGCGGAATCGTCAACGACCCCAACCGCGCCGATGAACCCCGTTACATCGTAGACCTCATCCACCGTGTCATCACCGTCAGCCTCAAAACCGTGGAGATCGTTAAGGAACTGCCTTTACTATAAGGAACACCCTTCCTCTGTAGGAGCGAGTGTTTTTGCTTGGGGTTTTTGCTGGGGTGTTTCCTCAATTTCCCCATGCTCGCGATTCCCTTCTTCTGTAGGAGCGGGTGTTTTTGCTTGGGGTTTTTGCTGGGGTGTTTCCTCAATTTCCCCATGCTCGCGATCTTCTGCCTCGCTATTTTCCTCATTCCATCTCAAATTTACACCGCCAAAACGGATAATCCCTCGCAGCCTTTACCAATCCTGACCGCACTGGGTTCTGATAACAATATTGAATAATGGTATTCAATGATTCATCCTGCCGAATACCATGTTCATAGTAA
>JAPOOP010000005.1 GCA_026713385.1 Candidatus Poribacteria bacterium
AAGCTATCGCCGCTTGCGAAATTTGGGATATTTCTATCAAGTTAATCCAAATGTGTTGGAAGCGGGTGAAACAGAAGATAGGATCAATTTCCACGCACGAGTAACTGAAGCACGAACTGGACAACTGAGCGGGGTTATCGGGTATGCCCCACCAGATACAGACACTGACGCTGCCCCACAACTCACTGGCGTGCTTGAAGCCCGCGAAACCAACCTGTTAGGAACGGGCAGACAGGTTAACCTCTACTGGAAATCCGGTCTGCTGAAGATCCTACGGCTTGGGTATGCAGAACCGTGGATATTAGGCAAACCGCTGACCATCGGCATAGAATACGGACAACTCAAACAACGCACTCCTGATAGAGGACAATTCCAAGGTTTTCCTGATAATGCCTCAGAAACCGTTTCCGAGGAACAGTCGGGCAACGTGAGTGCGACAACGAATTTCGGACGCGTTTTTGAAGGGATTATGACGTTGGGGTATAAACGGATTAACATACCAAATGTCGATACGTCTTCACTGCCCTCCTCAACGCCTGATTTCCAAACGCCGATCTTATCCGATTCACGCGCTATTTCACCCACCGAACCTACACCATATATCGGCACGAAATACAGTGTCACACTCCGGTTGATACGGGATACCCGTGACTATTTTCTGAATCCGACACGCGGACGACGTGATAGTATCGCTTTTGAAGTGTCTCGGAGCGATTTTCGTCTCCGAAAAGCATGGCTTTCGCTACAACAATACTTCCCAACATGGCAGAAACAGACTGTTGCCGTTGAACTCCATGGTGCCGCTACATGGGGTGTTAATATCCCGCCAACTGAACTTTTTTATCTCGGTGGTGCGACCACTTTGCGCGGGTACGATGAAGATTGGTTCTCCGGACCGCGCCGTGTGTATGCTAACCTCGAGTACCGATTTCTTGTGGGACCCGATTCGCAAATTTTCGTTTTTACCGATTTGGGTGCCGTCACCCTGATTGAAACTCCATCCGTTTTTGATACACTCCGAGTCGGCTACGGATTTGGAGCGCGACTTGAATCAAGAGGCGGTATCTTACGCATCAATTATGGACTCGCGGCAGGAGACTCTCTATTTCGAGGCAAAATCCACGTTAACCTTGGGGCAGCATTTTAGCATATACCTTTTAATTTGCAAGGTGAGATAATATGTTATAAAATTATATAGGTGAAGTCGTAACAAGCATATTTAATAACCGGAGGTTTAAATGACTAAAAACAAGAAATTACAGAATTGGGTCGAAGAAGCCGCTGCGCTTTGCGAACCCGATTCTATCTATTGGTGTGATGGTTCTCAAGAAGAAAACGATCGGCTGTGCGAAGAATTAGTTCAAAAAGGGACCTTTGTGCGCTTGGATCCCGAAAAACGTCCAGGGAGTTACCTTGCGCGTTCCAATCCTGCCGATGTCGCGCGCGTTGAAGACCGAACGTTTATCTGCGCTAAAACGCCACTCGAAGCAGGACCGACAAACAACTGGCACGATCCCAATGAGATGAAAGAAACCCTCAAAGGGCTTTTCAAGGGGTGCATGAAAGGCAGGACGATGTACGTTGTGCCGTTCAGCATGGGACCGCTCGGTTCACCTATCTCACACATCGGTGTTGAAATCAGCGATTCACCTTACGTCGTTGTCAACATGCGGATTATGACACGCATGGGCAGTGCTGTGTTAGATGTTTTAGGCGAAGATGGCGACTTTGTGCCGTGTTTACACTCCGTCGGAATGCCATTGGAACCCGGACAGGCTGACGTTGTTTGGCCCTGTAATGCTGATAACAAATATATCGTACATTTTCCGGAAGAACGCTCCATTTGGTCCTACGGTAGCGGCTATGGTGGAAACGCGCTGCTCGGTAAAAAATGCTATGCACTCCGTATCGCCTCTATCATGGCGAAAAATGATGGATGGATGGCAGAACACATGCTCATTTTGGGATTAACGAGTCCGGAAGGCGAGAAAACCTATATCGCTGCAGCGTTCCCAAGTGCCTGTGGTAAGACAAACCTCGCGATGCTCACGCCAACCATACCCGGCTGGAAAGCTGAGACCATCGGTGACGACATCGCATGGATGAAATTCGGTGAAGACGGAAGACTCTACGCAATCAATCCCGAAGCGGGATTTTTTGGTGTTGCACCCGGTACGTCAATGGACACTAACCCGAATGCGATGCACACGCTCGCATCAAACTCGATCTTCACGAATGCTGCCCTCACAGAGGATACCGATGTCTGGTGGGAAGAGATGAGCGAAGAGGAACCTACGACGCTCACAAGTTGGCTCGGAGAAGAGTGGCACCCGGGCGACGAAAAAACGGCGGCACACCCGAATGCCCGCTATACAACCCCCGCATCGCAATGCCCGATTATCGATCCGAATTGGGAAAACCCAAACGGTGTTCCAATCTCGGCGATCCTTTTCGGTGGACGACGTGCTTCTACCGTCCCGCTCGCGTTTGAAGCGTTTGACTGGCAGCACGGCACTTTCATCGGTTCCATTGCTTCCTCAGAACGCACAGCAGCTGCCGCCGGCACAGTCGGTGAACTCCGACG
>JAPOOP010000119.1 GCA_026713385.1 Candidatus Poribacteria bacterium
GGAGGTGTTATTTAAAGTTCCGAAACCCGAATCGTTTGAATTTACGCAATTATACTGCTTCCAACTCCGAGAAACATTCAGGTGGAAAACCGTGGAATGGGAATACGGGACAGAGAGTCGAGTCGCCACTCAGTCAAAAGAAATGTGTAACTATGCACAAATACTCGCTGACCTATACAGTTCCAAAGTCAGGCTCTTACAGATTACAGGTAAGTCAGCTGAGGGTGAGTTTAAAACAGATGAAAAATCTTGTGTCCTACTCGGTGTTTACAATCCTAATAACTTAGGAGATTGATAATGAACTGTCACTTGTGTGATCTCCTACGTTCAATTACTTTCCAACTCTACAAAATTGATCTGAAGGGTGGTAACCCAACGCAACTTACGTACGAGGGGGATAATTTGGATCCAGATTGGTTTAACCCTTTTTATACGGTTTCGCCTTGATTGCCATAGGCTTAAAATTTGTGATATGGTATGTTTATGACTCATAATGTTTACCGGTCCCCTGAAAAAACAGACATAACCCTCAAAAACCAAGACAAGCAAAAAGGAGAATTCACTTATGAAAGGCATAGCGACACTCGCACATTCAGGTATCCAAATCGTTCGTCTGTTTCTCATCCTGAGCTACACCATCAGTGCCTTATTCCTGTTTATCTACAGTCCCAATGTATATGCGCAAGCCCCAGAGACCGAGAAAATCGCCTTCGTCTCAAAACGCGATGGCAATGCCGAAATCTATATCATGAATCCCGATGGAAGCCAACAGGTGAACCTAACACAACACCCCGCAGAAGACTATGACCCAGCTTGGTCACCAAATGGAAAGCAGATAGTTTTCACTTCTGATCGAGCAGATGGTGTCTTCGATTTGTATCTTATGAACCCAGATGGCAAAAACGTCCAGAAGGTGTTTAAAGACAATGAATATAGAAGAAATCCAGCTTGGTCCCCCGATGGAAAACACATCGCCTACGCACAAGCAGACAAACGAAAGGCAATCCTCGCATTCGGTGCCCGATTCGCACCTACAGCGGAACACACGCTTTATATTGCTACACCAAACGGGACTTCCATTGAGAAATTAACGAAAGGATTCGATCCGAGTTGGTCCCCCGATGGGAGTCAACTCATCTTTGTAGTAGCTGGGCTCAAACACATCCCATTGGGACTTTTCGATTTGCAGACACGCACCCAAAAAGTACTCCGTCCAGAGAAGCTGCCTTGGACGGTTTCACCGCGCTGGTCTCCACAAGGGGACAAGATTGCTTTCGGTAAACTGAGTGGGGCGAGATTCAATGAGCGAGGAACTCTTGCGTTTCAGAAAAGCACGCTTTACATCGCAAATCCCGATGGCACGGAACCACAACAGGTGGCCGATGGTCTTGCCGCTTATAATCCGAGATGGTCCCCACAAGGAAATCAACTCATCTACAATGATATAGCGGATGTTTTTCAACTTTACAAAATCGATTTCAACGGGGGCAACCCAACGCAACTTACGCGTGAAGGAAATAATTCAAGACCAGCTTGGTCTAATCCAAACGTCTTAGAGATTTCGCCTTCAGTGCATTCCTTAACAACGACATGGGGGAAAATTAAGGTGAACTAAGAATGGAGGGTTACATCGTGCGTTCTACACGCCACTGTTCCGCGACAATTCTTACTTATTATTTTAACTCCCCTGAGATAGTGGGTATTATGACATTGGTTATCTCCTCATCGGTCAATTCAAAAACGAACATAGTATAGCCAATCCTATCCTCCGGCCCTCTTTGTTTAAGGTGATTAAGCAAGGCTACTCCTTGAAAACCTCTTAACATAATGAGTTCTTCCTTTGTTGGAGCAGTCCCATAGGTGGTCTCATAAAGGTTCTGAGGTTCTGGTTCCAGAAGTTCTTTGTTATATAAATTGACTTTGCGATGTAAGGTCATCCACTGTTCGGTATCCATTGGATAGGAAAACGGACTGTCAAGGATATATCCGCCGAACAAATAGGTTAGACTTACGACATAAAGTCCCTCCGAGAGAGGATCTAAGGCAACATTGACTGACTCAGGCTGGGCATAAGGCGTAACGATCGGTTGATATTCAATACCATAAGACGACGGAGAAATTGCACCAAAGTACTGCAGCCAAACTTCTTGATTTTCTCGCTCTTCAAGATACTCCGCGAGGAGTGGAAGATCTTGCCCCCAATCCAAGTTTGAATCAACGAGGTGCTTGTACCCATTTTTTGAACCGCCAACGAACTCATTGAAATAAGACAGAGGATCTGAACTCTGATAAATAAAAGTAAACCCAAGCCATACAAGCAGAATGCAAAGAGTGTAACGAAGAATTTTACTTTTTCCAAAGTGTGGTGTGCTTAATCCAGCCAGAGAAATCATACACGGATAGATAGAAAGCATGAGACGGATGCCTACGTTATAGGAAGAAATCATGGCTATTCCTGAATAAAAAAGGACAGAAAGCGTCATACCCATCCATTCCAATACATTGTCAGGAACATCGGCAGATGATTTGTCTGAAAGTCGGCGCACTTGTACGGCAGCGCACCCGATCCCAAACAAGAAGCAAAGCAAAGATGGAATCGGAGTTTTCACAAAAAGGGCGTACGGAAAGTACCACCACCAGCCTTCATAGCTGGTTTCACCTTTGAGATATCCTGTGTTTTTCGTTGTCAACATTTTATTAATAGCAATTAGGTAAGCCTCTGGTAAGACCTTGTGTGCAGCCGCCCAATCTAACACAGGGACGCTTATAAAGGGTGTTTCCATCTGGTTTGAGAACGAAATTTCGTCTCCGCGACTATCTCGATACTGAAATCCATAAACACCCCAAACAACACCAACAACATAGCCACCTAAGATTAACACAATTCCAATTAAAACAAGGCTCTTATGCCACCTCTGGGTTACTGACCTTCCAAACAGATGAAGTGACCAAGAGTCAGTGCTCCGAAAAATCAACAATGCTAACATGGTTGGAAGAATAAAAAAAGCCACCAATTTTGTGGTAAAAAGCACCCCCAAGGCACTTCCAGTTGCTACGAGTCGGATCAAAGTGACCTGACGGATCAAAGCGATATAACAAATTAGGCTGATAAAAAAAGCCGCTGCTGCC
>JAPOOP010000303.1 GCA_026713385.1 Candidatus Poribacteria bacterium
TGCGATGACCCTCTATTTTCCAAACCCAGACAGTGAGGATGAGGACATCGCTGTCGAATATAACCGACAGGACGTTGTCCCCGCAACGCTCACCCTGACGAACCCTGAAGGGGAAGAGAAGTTCGATGTTGAGCTTCACGAATACGCCAGTGATAACGACGATTTCATGTCTATTGAACTCTGTGGCGACTGGCTGACTTTCTATGTCGGCGGACTTATCACGCGATCAGATATAGAAATCTATCCGGCGATGGACGCACCCTCTAAACGTAAGTAAATTTTATCCCTGATTTACCGGTAAGGCGAGGCTCTCCGACCTCGCCTTCTCTTAGAGGGGTCACTTAACTATCCAATTTCGGGTACGCGTTGGCAATCTGCATACATGGTTACAGGAGGTGGATGAAAATGAACATTTTAGAGATGCCGGATCGCAAGGTTTACGGACTTGTGATTAAAATTCTGACAGAACACCTCGGAATCGATGGAACAACCCGATTTCTCAGTATCTGTAAGCCTCGTGAAGATGACACTAAGGCGAGAATACAGACCCTTGCCCATCCCGAAATGCAAAAGATTCAGGAAAATATCTATAAGACATATCGCGCAAAATCGCTTGTGTCTCACACAGATTTCAGTCAAATGTCAGATATGGCGTTTTACAAATTGGGACTTAAGGTTATTTCGGACCAACTGGGTCCCGTCGGAATGGCGCGCTTTATCAGAATACGCAAACCCGGCACCGGCGATTATACTACTGAACGCCATAAATGGTTGGATAAACTTGATTGGGACACAATCCTGGAAGGAATTCAGCAGATTCAACAAAAATATTCGGCAGCGCGAACAAAAGGGAAAAAATAAGCCGAACACATGCAAACCGCTCAGGCTTGGAAAATATACCTCGACACCTGCTGCTTAGACCGGCTCTTTGATCCTCAGATACAAGCGCGTGTCCGTCATGAAACAGAGGCAGTTAATACAATCCTCTCGCGTGTTGCAGCAGGACACTGGGACTGGATGGCCAGCAGCGTTTTGGAATTTGAAATCGTTCAAAATCCCGATTTAGAACAACGCGCGAACGTAGAGGACATCCTCCGGTTCGTCTATGAAACCGTTTTAGTGGGTACAACAGAAGTCGCAAGAAGCACCTCTCTTGAATCGCTCGGATTTAAGCGATTTGATGCTCTACATATTGCATGTGCGGAAAATAATGGCGCGGATATCCTTCTGACAACTGATGACCGAATGTTAAGGCTCGCGAAACACTACCAGTCGCGTCTTCGCGTCCGCATAGAGAATCCACATACATGGTTACAAGAGATAACATAATCTATCGAAACAGTACGAAAAAACAATACTGCTCCCCTTTCCACTAACCCCTACCCTGACAAAAAGAATCGTGAATTACCCCCTTTTAGCACTCCCTATTTGGCTTATAATCAGTTTTTTCAAATTATGCAGGTTTTGCTACCCGAAAATTCGTCTTTAAGGGTAGAGGGTATAAACTGCATTCCATTTCTTAATTATATCAAGTTCACATTTGATTCAATCTTTTGGCAATATGAACACGACCAGTCTATTCATTAGGAGAGGAACTCTTGGAAAAAGAAGACGATGTTCAACTGATTCGTAGGGTATTATCGGGCGACGACAAGGCTTTTGATATCTTGGTTGGAAAGTATCAAAAAAGCGTTCACGCCCTTGTGTGGCGGAAGGTTGAGGACTTTCACTATGCTGAAGAAATTACGCAAGATACCTTTCTCCAAGCATACAGAAAACTCTCGACCCTGAAAAATCCCCATCAATTTGCTGGGTGGTTGTATGTCATTGCAAATCGACTTTGCATTGATTGGATACGAAAGCAAAAGCCTGCGATGCAATCATTAGAGGAAACATCTGTGAAAGAAATAGACAGTATAACCTATGAGCGTTATGTGGAGGAAGACCGTGAGTTGGAAGCGGCAGAACATCGTCATGAAATCGTCAAAAAACTTCTGGAAAAGTTGCCAGAGAGTGAACGAACAGTGATGACGCTCTACTATCTCGGCGAAATGACAACAAAAGAGATTAGCAAGTTCTTAGGTGTTTCCGTAAAGACGATTAGTAGCCGTCTGCGTCGGGCACGAGAGCGTTTAAAGCAGAAAGAAGATCTCTTTGTCCAAGAGTATTTTGGCGGCGTCCAGTTATCAGCGAATATAAGACAGAACATCGCTCGGCAAGTTGTTGATTTGAAACCGACACCGTCTCCGAAAATGGAACCGTTCTTGCCATGGGCGGCTTTTGGGACTGCTGTGGTTTTAGCAACCCTATTGATGCTCAGTGTCAGCAACCAATACCTTGCACATTTTCAGAAACCCTATAGTTTTGAGGCAGAATCCGAACCTACTATTGAAATTATTGATGCCCCTATTGTCCTTGATATTGACGCAAAACCCGCACTGCGAAATCAGATGGGACA
>JAPOOP010000720.1 GCA_026713385.1 Candidatus Poribacteria bacterium
ACCGTTAGATCGCTGCTAGGCGGTTCGTTAAGAACGGTTACCTTTAAGCCCAAGTTCTCTACGAACTTAGCAACTGTCATTTTGGCTTCCTCGTCGTGCCCATGGGAGATGAAAACGTTTCTCCGAGTTTCTGCATTCATGCATACTTTCTCCTTGATTTTCACGGTGACTTGCAAAATAAAAAGCCAGAGCCATTCAGAACTATTCCGTTTTTGTTTCTGAACGACTCTGGCACATACAATCTTTAGGAACATCCACTCGTTGAACCACAATTCGTGCAGCGATAGCAGACACCACTTCTCACCATAAGGGAACCACATTCAAGGCACGGCGGAGCATCTGCATGTTGAAGCGAAATTTGCTTCTCATGCGCCAACCATGAATCTGTGTCCCCGTTACTACCATGCCCATAGGGATGGAGTTCCTCGGGAGGCACCATCTCTGCATCCATATCTACCATGTGGGACTCACCTTGTGGTTCCTGAGCGAGAAACTGTGTGCCGAGCCACCGGAAAACGTAGTCTATGATCGACTTCGCCATCGGAATATCAGGGTTAGATGTAAAGCCTGACGGTTCAAACCGGACATGGCTGAACTTATTAACGAGCGACTCTAACGGCACACCGTACTGCAACGCAATAGAGGTGAGGACGGCGACAGAGTCCATCAGTCCAGAGACGGCTGTGCCCTCTTTGCTCATGCGGAGGAAGACTTCTCCAGGGCTACCATCTTCATAAAACCCAACATGGATGTAGCCTTCATGACCACCAACGCTAAATTTGTGGGTCATAGAGGTACGCGTGTCAGAGAGACGTTTCCTGATGGGGCGTTCCGTAGAAGTTTCAGCGATAGCCTCATCGGTTTCACTCTCTGCATCCTGTTGGCTTCGGGTTGAAAGCGGTTGGCTACCTTTGCTACCATCACGATAAACGGCGAGACATTTGACCCCGCGCCGCCACGCTTCCATGTATAACGTCTTGATGTCATCTACTGTTGCGTCGTGCGGGACGTTGACTGTCTTGGAGATAGCACCAGAGATAAAGGGTTGCACAGCCGCCATCATTTTCAACGGTCCCATGTGATTTATGTAACGAGTTCCGTGCTTACCACACTGGACAGCGCAATCGAAAACGGCGTAGTGTGTCGGTGAGAGATGTGGCGCGCCCTCAACCGTACCTGTACCGCAGATGACTTCTTCAGCAATACTAATTTCGTCTTCACTAAACCCAATTGCAGAGAGGAGGTTAAAACTGGGATTTGCGGCTTCTTCTTCGGTTATACCTAACCGCTCAAGACACTCTTCTCCGAGAAAGCCCGGGGCAAAAGCGAGATTTAGGTCGAATGCACTCGGTAACATCTCCGCGACGCGGGCGATATCTTCCTGTGTGAAGCCTTTTCGCTTCAATGTATCAGCATTGATGTGCGGTGTCCCTTCAAAAGTGCCTGTTCCGATGAGGAACTTAATAATAGCCTCAGTTTGCTGGAGCGTATAATCTAAGTTGTACAAGGCATCGCGAACGCTCTGGTTGACAATTTTCATGTACCCGCCGCCTGCCAACTTCTTGAATTTGACGAGAGCGAACTCCGGTTCAATTCCGGTTGTATCACAATCCATCAGGAAAGAGATAGTTCCCGTCGGAGCGATAACACTAATTTGGGAATTCCGATACCCCCAACGTTCCCCTTTTTCAAGGCAGGCATCCCAATCCGCTTTTGCGGCATCTAAAAGGTCGGGCGGGCATGCTATCGAATCGATACTGTAAGCGGCATCGCGGTGCATCCGCATAACGTCTAACATAGCGTCGTTATTCTTCACGTATCCAGCAAAAGGACCAATACTCCCAGCAATCTCTGCACTTGTTTGATACCCCTTACCACTCAGGATAGCAGTAATGGCACCTGCGTAGCCACAGGCTTGGTCACTGTCGTAAGGAATACCTAAACGCATCAAGAGCGCGCCCAAGTTAGCATAACCGAGTCCGAGAGGACGATATTCATGAGAACGCTGTGCTATACCTTCAGTTGGGTATGAAGAGAGATCTACTATGATTTCCATCGCAGTGGCGAACACACGAAC
>JAPOOP010000285.1 GCA_026713385.1 Candidatus Poribacteria bacterium
CGAAACTCCCCGTAGGGCCACACCTTACGTCCTAATCCTGCGGCGAGTACAATCGCCGTTTTTATCTCCATATCACAGTATTCCTAATTTCCGCCATGCGATGTGCTGATTCATAAAGTCCGCTAAAAACGCTGGATCGGGCTGAGCGGTATCCAGTCGTTTCTCATAAGGGACAACGCCAATCACGGGAATGTTTGTCAATTTCTCAATTTCAACTGGATTTGTCGCCTCGGCGAGTCCTGCCGCTTCAGGAGTGTGCCTGTTCAGGACGATGCCAGCGATCTGAAGTCCGAACTGCTGCGCGAACGCTACTGTTAAGAATGTATGGTTCAATGTCCCCAGACCTGCCTGTGCGACGATGAGTATCGGCAAGCGCAACTGGTGGATGAGGTGCACTACGAGAAAGTCGTCTTGGATTGGGACCGCGATACCTCCGACACCCTCCACTATCACAAAATCGTATTTCTGCTGAAGTGCTGTGAAGGTGGTTTCGATGCCCGACAGATCAATCTCTCTATTTTCTATCCTCGCCGCCACGGACGGTGCCAACGGGTGTCGGAGGTGAATGGGATTAATCGATGAGAGTTCATCGTCAACTTCCGCCGCATGCTTGAGGAATTGCGCGTCAGCGGTGTCGCCTGCGCTGATCGGTTTCATCACGCCCACGTTTGTCCCGGACTGTTTGAGTGCCGCGGCTAATCCACCAGCAATCACCGTCTTCCCGATTTCCGTCCCTGTGCCTGTAATAAAGATGCCTTCTGCCATGTTAGTTCTTATTATATATAAAGAAGTGTTTTTAGTCAATAAATATCTAATTACGCCCTATAGGAGGGATCTCCGAATCCCGCACTTTCTGACGATTGATAATTGATTGCGAATCACCCGTGTGGGAACGAGTATTTTTGCTTGGGGTTTTTGCTTGGGGTTTTTGATAGGGGTTTTTGATAGGGTGTTTCCCCAATTTCCCCAATTTCCTCAAACTTCCCTTTCCTCCGCCTACAAACAGGAGGACGCGGTTGGATGTTACTCTGATGGTAGGTCGCTACTCAAAATAAACTGGACAAAGGCTTCTGGATCTTGGCGGCAGTTTTCAAAGAAAGCATCCATGTATTGATAAACTATATGTGTGAGTCTCCGCTGTGCGGCAGACCCTTTTTCAGGATTGCCCAATAAACCTTCCATTAATTTGATTTCGTTCAACAGTCTCTGTTCACAATTCGGGTCAAGTTTAAGGAGTTGCGTTACTGTGCCTTGCTTGAGGAACTCTTTATTAATCAGTTTCATGTTTGTAGCCATAAGAAATTCCTTTGTTAGGTTTACCAATATCCTAACATTTTTAAGAAAGGAAAGGTATAGAAAAAATGGAGTGGTACTTCCGGAACGACCCTAATTGGTTGTTAGTTTTCAGTTTTGGAAGGGGGTTATCTGCTAATGTAAACGAATATTTGCAATTAATGTATTATTGTGATATACTTAACTTAAATAAAACTTATCATATTTATAACTATTATAAATGGATTAGTTGTGCTTCAGAAGATAAGTGAGGTTCGTAAACCTTGCCAGCGATGGCATTTGTGGACACCCACAACGGATATCCCTATCATTTATCTATGTATTTTGATAATTCACTCTAATTTCTGTCCGATTTGGGTAGGTGATACAGAATATTCTTTAGAAACATGTCCAGAAGTTTCAGAGTATTCAGGGTAAATCGGAGGATGAAAGTTTTGTGAATGATTGTGAAAACCCCCACGGCGACTGGTGTCGTGAGCGATTTTTAGTATAAGTGTTCAGAACCGTACTCTGAAAGTTTCAGCGTACACAGCAAAAAGGAGACAACAATGGCAAGCAGGAGGAATAGAATTACACTACAGGACGCGCTTCATGGTCAGTTTGAGAGGTCGAGGAAACAATCTCAAGAAGCAGCCACGGAGTTGGTCTCGGACTTAAAAACGTTGTTTAGTTCGCTTGAAGGTCGGGAACTCGTGGACGCGTTTATAGCCCGCATACAACGTGATGCCGCGGAACGCGTGAACTTATCGGATGATGCCGATTTTCAGGCAATTACAGTGGATGATTTAGATTATATTCGGAATTTGGTTAGGGATGGATTGCAACAGTTCATTTCTTTCTTTATCCATGATGAACACCGAGAATTCGTAGTGCGCTGCCACGCAAGGGGGATATCTACGACTCAGGCAGTCACAGCATTAATCAACGAAGATGAAGCGATGAAGCGGTTGGCGTATGAGGATGCCCTCGGACCGAAATTGCTTCGGGATGTACTGGTGCGTCGCATGTCGTATTTGAAACCGGGATCGACTCGGTGGCCTGAAGCCAAATACGGCGCGATATGGAGCGAGGAGCGGGCTGCGCATAAGAAGATGGTAAGAGATATGCCGCTGACATCTCCAGTGGAACAGGCTGCGCTCTTGGTTAAGCATGCAAGTCGTATTAACGAAGAGTTAGGAAATGGGAACCATACTGTGAAGGATTTGCAAATCTTGACGAATTCGCTAACGAAGACGATCGAGAGTTTGCGGAAAGTATCAGCGGTTGAAGCGCAAGTACCTGTAGATTTGTCTGCGCCGCATCTGGTAGCGGTTCTGGAGCGATTGACGCTTGCGCTGGATGCACCTGATCAGCTCGCACTCTCCGGCGACACCGACACACTTGTTGCAGGACTGGAACGATTGACGCATTCCCTCAAATCTTCGGGTCAAAAGACGATCGCGGACGGAGTTGAAAGCCTCCCCGCAAATACTGATACTGAAGATGATAATTCCGATTGAGGCAATTCCGTTCGGTTTAGACTGGCTCTACTGCTGGCGAGGTTTCTAACCTCGCCACTTCTCCCGTATGTCAATGATAACTGCTCTCTTTTGTAGGAGGGAACTCCGATTCCCGACTCCTAACAATGACATATAAATTTTCAGAGTAAACTTCCGAGCAACTCTCAATGAAACCGACAAGAACCCAGTCACTACATGGGTTTATAGTCTCTTTTCAAATCCAACACTTTTCTGTTTTACTCTGAATACTCTGAAAGTTCATAGCATTTGTCCGTTTGATGTTTTGACTTGATTTTTTC
>JAPOOP010000448.1 GCA_026713385.1 Candidatus Poribacteria bacterium
CATCCAGAGTAACCACGGTGAACTACCGGTTTCATCTTCAGCCATGGCGTTCGGGTTCGGACGGACAGAGACAGGGATGGGGGTGGTCTGTATCGTTGCGTAAACCGCACGGTTGGGATCAAAATAGGTGTATTCGATTGCCGGGATACGTAAGACTCCTCTTTGAGAAGGGATCAGGGCATAGGTGTAAGCCACGCTTGTTGATGTGGAACCTTCAGTCAGAGTAGGTCCGTTCACAATCACCCCAAGTATCGGTGGAAGTTTGGGAGCCGTGACCGTTTTCATGTTGCCACGTCCAGAGACACGTACGGATAGTGTTAAGGCACTTCCGGCTTCTACCCAGCCACGTGCGATCTGTGCAGAAATTTGATATTCGCCGATGGCACCGCTGAATTGCTGTGGTTTACCAGCCTCCGGTAGCGGTTGCACAGTCAACTTTAGCGATTTCGTTTTCAACGTTTTACGACCACTGCGCAACGGGAGGACGAGTTCTGCGGGTTCAATCACGATCTGCCCTGTTTTCTGTGGATATACCTGCCGGACATGTTCTTCAACCCAAAACGTCTTTCCGCGAATCTGCCGCGTTTGAGAGGGTAATGTTGATATTTCTTCAACCCTGAAATCAGTGAGTGACGGGAGTAAGGGAGTTGGGGCACCTCGAGTCGGCAGCACAGCTGTATAGAGATAACGGAAGGTGTAGGTCAGAGGGGCATTGAGATACGGTTCGGATGTATCGACGACTGCTTCAACTTGGTGAATAGCGTTCGTTGAAACATCCACATAAGTATCGGCACCGCTCACTCGAATTGAACCCGGATTTGCGAAATACGGGGTGCCTTGATACGCGAAACGGATATCGGATAGCGTAAAATCGCCGATCGCTTGCGGAATGAGTTCGTAAGCCCACGCCATAGAAACCGCAATTTTATCTGCTTCTAACCGGGGTGTCGTTTCGGAATGTAATGGCACTGCAAGGAACGCCGGTAGGAAATTGAACTGCGGTGCTTCAATATGCTTGATGAAGGTCTCGCCTGAAATCGTGAGGTCCAACCTCGCTTTCTCTCCGAATTGGATGTGACGAGGGCGTACCACGGCAGCAACGTTGATAGCAGCCTGCGTGGCTTCTCGCTTCACCGTTCCTTCGGCGGTAGCGAGAAGCGGAAAAAGCATCAAAAGGAGACATACGAAAGTAGTCACCAAGATTTGGTTAAGCGGTTTACCAATCCTTTTCACGTCGATATCCACTTTTGCGCTGTTGTTGTAGTAATTTTTGCCGAAGCCTATTTTCATTCTCACTGAAACGTTCTAAGAGCCGAAGTGCTTCCGCTCTGCCACTGTCGTTCGGCTCGGTTTTCGGTGCGGTGCTTCTATTCGCCTGCTGTTGTGTGAGGTCTTCCTGCTGTCTTAAGTGTTGAAGTGCCAGAGCAAGATTATGTTGTGCATCAGCATCTTGAGGGTCCAAGCGGAGTACTTGCTCGTAAGACGCAATCGCGCCTGTGAGGTCACCGACTTTAAATTGGGCGTTTCCTAAGTTATACAAGATACTTGATCGGTTGAGAATATTTTCAATTTGTTTGGCAGTCTGTTCAGAGTGCCTTAATAGCGATACCTGAAATGCCTGTGTTGCCTCTCTAAACTTACCCTGTCTATAGAGCGCAGTTCCCCTGTTATAGTGTGCGATAGGATTATCAGGCTTCTCAAGCGTTGCCTGTTGAAAAGCAGATTGTGCCTCGTCGTAGTTTCCGCGTGCATACGCATCGTTTCCGGCATGCATGGATCGGTTCCAACCACCTATCCATCCGACGAGGACGATAGCGAAAACAGTCGTAAACGAGCAACAGAGTACCTTGTTCCACATAGTTTTATTATAGCAGATGCTATTGTGGTTTGCAAATAATTGTAATCGGCGATCAGTTCTCAGGCATTGAA
>JAPOOP010000196.1 GCA_026713385.1 Candidatus Poribacteria bacterium
ATTTGAGATTGGGGATTGGTTTATCTTTTTTACCGATCCTGTCCGTTACGAACTTCGTGATGCTTCCGCAGAACCTGTCCATTTTCCAAATGGCGTCAAAGTCCGAGGTAAAGTGAATGAACCGCTTTACCTTAGCCATCTCGGATTGGATATTATCGTTACGGCAAGCTCTGAGAACTTTAACTTCGGGGATAAGATAAAATTTAGCACCGCACGGGTTGGGGCTATAGTGGCAGAGATCAACGAACTCACACAGTTTGCGCTGATGCGGAGTACGGATAGCGAGCCTCCTGCCTTCAGTATATGGGTGGACGGTATCCAACCGCAGACTGGCAGCGTGATTCCGCCACGTCCGAAGATCTCTATTGTGTTACAAGATACAAATGGTGTTGATACTGAGTTTCTCACAATTGCAAGACAAAAGGATAGCGGTCCGCTTGAGCTGATTACTGACTATGAACTCCGCACGCAGGGTGGCTATCAGACGGTGCCAATTGATTACCAACCGATTCTCTTTCCGGGCGAGTACACCTTCAATATTAAGGCACAAGATTTCAATGGAAACACCATCGGTGGCGACGAAGAGTTTGTCGTCTATAGGTTTTTTGTCACTGAAGCCCCAGATCTCGTTCCACCTACTATTGACATCCGGGTTACTGCACTCGGTACAGGTTCGACGCGCGAACCACTTGATGAACCTTTGATAGAAGGCACAGTACTTACAGAACAACCTCGCTTCAAGATTACCCTTACCGATGATAGCGCGCTTGATGAAACTGCTTTTCTTCTCAATTTCGGTAGTGTGTATGAGCCACTTGAACCGCTGGCTACCAGCGATTACGCTGAAACCTTCGATCCTGCTGCTCCCACAAATGCCGCTATCACTTATGCGCCAGATCTTGCTAATGGCGAGTATCAGCTCCATATCAGTGCTGCGGATACCAGTGAAAACACGGCAGAACTTGTTACTACCTTCACCTTAAATGAGGAAATCACACTCAGCGAGGTTTTCAACGTTCCGAATCCCACAGTTGATGGGAAGACTTTTTTTACTTATTACCTCGCACAAGCACCGGATACTGTCACAATCAAAATTTACAGCGTCGCCGGTAGACTTCTCCGTACGCTTGTCGATGCCAGCGCAAATCGAGGGACCAATGAGACCCGTTGGGATGGAAGAGATGAGACAGGAATGCGATGTGCCAATGGTGTGTATTTGTATCGCGTCATCGCCCGCACAGAAGATGGAAGCCGAATCGAACAAGTGGGAAAACTCGCCATATTACGCTGAAATGGCAGTCAGCCATCAGGAGTCAGTAAGAGACTGAAATGGAAGGTGGGAAGGCAAAGAGTGGAAGATTGGGCACCCATCCTGCCATCCTTCCAACCAATTCGCCGATAGCCATTCCTCTGAGGGCTGAAAGGATTTTTTGAAAAAAATCCGACCTGACCGCTGATGGCTATTGCAGTGGTGAATAATCTGTCGGTTCAACGATCTTGGAACTCGCCACGTTTACCAACGGACCACCCACTTCCGTTAGGCGTTTCGCCTCTTGCCATGCGGGATCAGCAATGAATGCATCCCACGCACGCTGATAGTGCCCCAGATCTTCAAAAGCGAGCATATAGACAAGTTCTGTTGTCGTTGCCTCTCCGATAGCCGTTTCCCAAAACCCGATAACCTTCATTCCATGCTTCTCGAACAGTGGAACGGTGATGTTTGCAAACCGGTCGTTCAGGTTTTTCATCTTCCCCGGTACAACCTGATAAGTACGTAATTCATAAATCATATTTTTAATTTTCCTTGCGGTTAAGTAAAGTGGGTTGAGGCATTCACGTGCCTCTGTATAGAGCCGCCTTCCACTTCGTTTCAGGCTTTCACACTTTGGTATAGCCGAAAGCCATCATCAGAGGATCCCATATTTGTCATAGACCTCGCGCAGCGTCGCGCCAGCACAGAGTTCATCACGAGTTCGATCTTCACCCGCTACCTTTGCAAACGCAGCTGCAATCACATCTTTTTCTACTGCTCGCGGGATAACAACAACCCCATCGGTATCACCGAACACGATATCGCCAGGATTAACCATAACACCACCGCATTCAATCGGAACGTTATACGCGACCACATCGCCGCGTCCACTGGAGTCAACAGGCGACAATCCTGTTGTAAACACGGGAAACTCCATTGCTAAGATTTGGCGAGCATCTCGGATAAACCCGTCAATGATGGCACCTCTCGCGCCTCTTGCCCGCGCTGCCGTTGAAAGGAGTTCTCCCCAAATACAATTACGGGTACTCTCGTCCGTAGAGCAGACAAACACATCGTCCTGTTTGAGGCTATCCACCGCCGCAATTTCCTGCTGATACGGTTCATCTGGAATCTCATAGACATCTACACACAATACAGGCATAGCGCGACCTACTACAACTGTCTCTGGATGAAGCGGACGAATAGTATGTCGTAGTGCCTGCTCGCGGAAACCAACTGCGTCAAGGGCATCCGAAATCACAGCGGCGTATAACCGTTTTTCCATCATATCAAACAGTTCTGTATCGTTCTGCCATTCTAAGGTTTCCATATTTTAATTTTTCCTTGCGGTTAAACGACATGGACTCTATCTTTAGCCTGCTTTTTCACATCCGCCTGGGCCGTTGTTGCAGGCTGCCATCATTTCTCTTCTCTTGATAATCGTACATCTCCTTAATTGCGCTGGAATCCACCGAAAACCGTTGCGGAATGTAATGGAGCAACGCCCAGAGGGTCCATAATTAATAATTCTGATAGCCGACTTCTTGGAGACGTGCTGCTTTCTCCGCAACACCGTCACTCAATTTTTCTTTGTACGCTAACAGTTTTTCTTCCAGTTCAGGGGATTGAGTCGCCAAAATTTGGACAGCAAATAGCCCTGCATTCCGTGCACCACCATATCCGATTGCCATCGTTCCAACAGGAATACCTGGAGGCATCTGAACTGTTGCATACAGTGCGTCAACGCCGTTGAGCGGTCCACCGTCAATCGGGACACCGATGACCGGTAGTGTCGTATGTGCGGCAATGACCCCAGCGAGATGCGCGGCGCGTCCAGCACCGGCGATGATGACCTTGCCACCTTCTGCTTTAATTTTTTCTGTCCACTCGAGCGTCCGTTCCGGCGAACGGTGCGCAGAGGAGATTGTTATCTCGAATGGAACGTCGAATTCCTCTAAAACCTTTGCGGCTTCAGCCATTTTTTCTAAGTCGGAGTCGCTTCCCATGACGATACCGACAAGCGGAGTTTTCTGATTTTGAAGGGACATTTTCTAATTTTTCCTTGCGGTTCGTTTAGGACGGTTTCATGTTGGGCGTGCCTCTCCACAGATTCGCCTGCTCTGTTGTTGCAGGCTGCGATTTATAGTGTTCCTAAGAACACAATCCGCCAAATCTGCTGAAGTCACCCGACCACGATCATTGTGATGGGGTGCTTCAGACTGCTTCAGACAACGCCTTCCTCGTATCCGTCCTGCCTATGGATAAATGATATGTGAATTTCTCTCAATAATAAGCGGTTCGGGTCCACCTGTTGAGAACTGAGCCGACCACTCGTTCGGGTCGTAATCGCGGGTAACGAAACAGGCACGATGCGCTGGGACAGCGTGTTTAAGTCCGATCCGTGTTGCCATTTTGACGCATCCATCGTAGAACGGAAACTCGCCCTCGGTTGGGTGGTTTGTCAGGAAACCGATGTCGGGTTTGTATGCGGATACTGCTGAAACCAGTGCGTCGTGCTCTGCGAAATTATTGATCGGATCGCCGCTGAAATAGAGCGTTACACCATTACTGACAATTACGTATCCCAAGTGTGTGACATCAGGGGGTGCTATGTCAGCGGACGCATCGCCTTCAGGGGGTTTGGCGTAGATGGCATGTACAGTGAGTCTGTTTAGAGTCGCCGATTCTCCAGCACTAATCTCTGTTATGTTCCCAACAGCAACGTCTGTTTCTACCGCGATTTGGCGTGCGCTCTCCTCAGGTCCAACAAACCGCGTCGCATCAGAAGTCCCCCAGATTCGGCGTATGGACTCTGGACAGGTATGATCTCCGTGCGCGTGGGTCAAGAGAACAAAATCGGTTGGAAGTGCTGATTCGTCAAGCGGTGGTTCGGTGTGGATAAAACGATCCGCGGGACGCTCACGTGGAAAATAAGGGTCGATTTGGACAATAGTACCATCAGAATCCTTCAAGGCAAAACTGCTCTGTTCAAACCAATGAACAGCGACAGATCCCTCTGGCACTTTTAAGTCAACAAGTGGATGCATATTTTTAATTGTTCCTTGGGTTTCGTTGAAGCGGGTTTCGGTTTGGATGTTCCGTACCCACACGACCTGATTGCTGCTTGCTAATTACTTTTTTCTGTAATAGAGATAAACACCTAACACACCAGCAATTGCCCCTAACACATCTGCAACCCAATCTGCGAAGGTAGCAAATCTGCCGGGCACAAAGGTCTGGTGCCATTCATCGCTCGCGCCATAGAGAATAGAGAACACCGCCGCTACATACCACACCAGTCGTGATGGCACTACCGAGGGTCTCGCCTCCACAAGTGCTCTTGCTACCAATCCACCGAGGATGGCGTATTCGATGAAATGATAGAGTTTGTCAATCGTCAGCCACTCAAATTCCGGCATAGGAAGCGGGGGTTGCTCCAAAGACGAGATGACAAAAATGATGACCATGTACAGAAGGGGCGGTGCCCAGTATTTTAAATTATTCATAGCAAGTTTAGAAAACCTGCAAGTTTCGCTGAAACGGGCATCTATTTCAGGGCATTGAGAATCGCGTCTACATCGTAGACACAGCCACCCCATGTGCCGCCGCCGACAGACTGCAACGCTGCCCAAAGCCGTGTATCATCTGGCAAAGCTTCGTCTGAAGAGAGATCTGGACGCGGCGCACGTTCTGCTAAAACCTGTTCACCCGCTTCAACCCCGAAGCGTTCGTCGCCGTGTCCTACCAGATCAATGCTCCCTACCAGTTGCCGGGTATCAATCTCAATCTGAATTATATCGCCGTCAAGCACCTTCCCGATCGGACCATCTGCCAGTGCTTCCGGTCCGACATGCCCAATACACGCACCGGTTGACACACCGGAGAACCGTGCATCCGTAATCAAGGCGATGTTTTTACCGAAGGAAAGATGTTTCAGCGCGGCAGTCAGCTGATAAACC
This sequence comes from Candidatus Poribacteria bacterium, assembly GCA_026713385.1. Classification (GTDB taxonomy): domain Bacteria; phylum Poribacteria; class WGA-4E; order WGA-4E; family WGA-3G; genus WGA-3G. The sequence continues at coordinate 5,212 of JAPOOP010000196.1, forward strand.
TCCTCCATACCTGTGCCTTGTGGACCGCGACAGCAGAGCACTATGATGTCACCCGGTTGGAGATCCCTTTCCCCCTGACCTTTGAGGGTCTGTATCGCCTCGGACTCCCGGACAAAGACACGTGCTGGTCCCGTCATCCGATACACACCATCGGCATCAACGACACTTGGGTCGATAGCGGTACTTTTTATGACAGATCCTTCAGGTGCGAGGTTGCCACGTGGAAACGTCACTGTACTCGTCAATCCTGCTTCTCTTGCAGCATCCGGACTCAGAATCACTTCGCTGGGGTGAATGTTATCTTTGTCCTGCAGTGTTTGACGGACGCGCGCGCGGCGTTCAGAATTTGCCCACCAGTCAAGGTTGCTACCGAGGGTTTCGCCTGTTGCGGTTAGTACGTCTTCGTTGAGGTGTCCTAATTCACGTAAATGGAGCATCACCTCAGGTACACCACCTGCAAGGAAAACTCTTATTGTTGGATGTCCAACAGGTCCGTTTGGTAGGACATCAACGAGACGTGGGACGCTCTGATTGATTTTGGTCCAGTCGTCCACCGATGGACGTTGCAGTCCTGCAGCGTGCGCAATCGCGGGAATATGCAGCAGGAGGTTCGTTGAACCGCCAAACGCTGCGTGCACGACCATAGCGTTCCGAATCGCCTCCGGCGTGACGATATCGTTCATCGTCAGCCCTTTCGCAGCCAAATTCACCACAGCACGTGCGGAACGGAGTCCCATGTCTGACCAGATATTCTGTCCGGATGGTGCTAATGCTGTATGCGTCAGGCTCATACCCAACGCTTCACCGATAACCTGCGATGTCGCGGCAGTTCCCAAGAATTGACAACCTCCGCCAGGGGTCGCACAGGCACGACACCCCATGTCGGCGGCATCTTGCAGACTAATCTCACCGTGTGCGAAACGAACACCGATCGTCTGAATTTTCCCTGCATCTTCGCCTGTGGTAGGTGGCAGCGTTACGCCACCGGGAACGAGGACAGCTGGTAATTCCCGCATTGAGGCGAGTGCCATCATCATCGCGGGCAAGCCTTTATCGCAGGTAGCGACCCCAACGACACCTTTCCGCGTCGGTAAGGAACGGATAAGGCGACGAAAAATCTGTGCGGCATCGTTGCGATAGGCGAGACTATCCATCATACCGACGGTGCCTTGTGTCCGTCCATCACACGGGTCGGAACAGTAGCCTGCAAACGGAATTGCAGCAAGTTCCTTAAGTTCGTGTGCGACTGCCTGCATCAGGAGTCCGACTTCCCAATGCCCGGTATGGTATCCGAGCGCGATTGGACTACCATCGGGGGCACGGATACCTCCCTGCGTGCTGAGAATCAGGAATTCCTCTCGCCTGAGTTCCGTAGGTGCCCAACCCATGGCAGCGTTGTGAGTCAAGCCAAATACGTCTCCACTCGGTCGATTGAGGAGCATTTCTGCCGTGAGCGGCAGACTGCCTTCAGGACCGGCGGCGTGCGTTTTAAGGTCATAAATGCCACCATCGCCGGTTTCTAAGATGTCACTGTAGTTAATCGGTTTTGCCATTTTTATATTTTCCTTGCGGGGAACGACGGGAATTGAGACTTTACCGTGCGTTCCTTAAATCTGAAGAAACACCGGATTTAGTCTGGGAATAGACTAAATCCATTCCTTGTATTACATTGCAAAACCTCACGCCGTTGTTGCAGGCTACGATTTTGCTTCTTTCTATCCGTATACGACATGACATTTTCTACTCAAACAGTTGTGCGATCGGACACGTGAACCCTTCGACGACATCCTCACCAGTCAATGTATCTTCACACGTAAGCAGCGTGAAATTTGTTTCAGAACGGTAAACCATAACTGTCTTTGCAACGGGTTCGATAACCCAGACGAGACGTGTCCCCGCTTTCAGATACGCTAATGCCTTTTCAGTGACATCATACTGTTTGTCCGTCGGCGAGACTATCTCAATCGCGAGATCTGGGGGTATAGGCGAACCCTGACGCCTGTTTTCTGGCAAACGAGCGGTTGAAACGAACGCAACATCCGGCTTCACGAATCGATCCTCCAGTTGAAACGTCGTTTCAGCAGTATACAAACGTCCCAACTGATGTTTATGGACGTGCGAATCCAAATGGCGAATAACGTTGATACTTATTTCACCATGTTCCATTGATGGAGGTGCCGTCGAGACTAATTCTCCTTTTACATATTCATAACCCTCAAAATCGTTTTCAAGAAACTCCTCCGGTGTGATAGGTTTTCCATGTGCTGCGCTCTTTTGAATAACCTCAGAGTTCGTTTGCGAGTTAAGCATCAGTTTTCTCCCTTGCAAGAGCGATGTTCCAATCGCGATGCCTCTACTTATTCTGTCCTTCGAGCAGTTTCATGACTTCCACTCTACCAGCTTTGACTTCAGCCTCGTCCACCTCAAGTTTCAACATGGCGAGTATCCCCTTGGTTATCAACCAGTCCAGTTTCGCGCCATCTATCGCTATGCTACCTATATTGTTTCGAAGCGTGGTATCCGCGCCCTTATCAAGAAGGAGTTTCACTATCTCAGCACGCCCAAGGAACGCCGCCGCGTGCAGTGCCGTTCCACCGTCCCGACTTTTCGCGTTAACGTCCGTACCGTGTTCAAGGAGAAGAGCCACAACTTCCGTGTGTCCCATCAACGCGGCAGTAGCCAACAATGTGCTCCCAGATTGAGGGTCCTTCGTATTGGGATCTGCTCCGTCTGCTAACGCTTGCCTCATCGTTGCGACATCACCTGTGAAGGCTGCTGCTGACAAACTCTGTGACGAAGATGTACGCGATGCTGCCCATAAATCTTCTGAATTACTCTCAGAGTTTGATGGGACTTCTGCCCCTATTTTCGCGTCAGCACTAAGCATCTCCTGAATTTTGGATCTTCCCGCTTCAACCTGTTTCTGTTCCAACTCTACTCCCATAAATCCTGCCAGCATCTTTGTCATTTCCCACGGCACCTGCAAAGTATTTACGGGTGTGGCACCATCATCATTCTTTGCCTTGACATCGGCTCCACTTCTCAGAAGCAGTTCAACGGTTTCAGCACGTCCCAAACACACTGCGAGATGCAAGGCAGTGTTATCATCTCTGTTTCTGCCGTTGACATTTGCGCCGTGCTGAAGTAGTAATTCGGCAGCTTCTGTCTGCCCCATCACTGCTGCCCATGTCAAGGGGGGCATCTCAAAATGCAGTGCGTTAACATCCGCCCCTTCCGCTATGTGTTGTTTGATAGCTTCGAGGTCCCCCATGCGTGCTGCGCCTACTATGGTATCTTCTATTGATTTCAGAAAATTTTTCATGAAGTCGCCATCTTCTGCGATAACGAACGGCGGTTCCGGTCGCTTGCGCCACACCGGCATTCCGTCAGCAATTTCTGCCTGTAGATCACTTTTGCGATTGCGGACGAAGTCGCGGACTTCCTCCAGTTCGCTTGCAAAGGTCGGTTTCTTGGACTCTCTCCCCCACCCTCCACGTCTACCCCAATCTTCTTGAATGACGCGCTGAGCAGGCACTAAATGCGGCTCGACCATTACAGCGACTTTGTCTAACGTGGCTAACAATTCTGGAGCGTTCCAATGATTGTCTAAAATTTCGGTGAGTGCTTCGGCATACCGTTTGCGTCCGGACTCGAATTGATATAACTTATATGCGATCAAGCCTTGTGTCTTGACCGAGATCGGTGCGCGTCTGTCGTTCATGAACTCAAGTTTACTCATCTTGGTAAAAATGGAATCCATACCCCATGGAATGAAGTAAAATTTGTTGTCATCGGGGTTCAAATAGACAAAAAAGTTGTTTTTATTACCGGAGTAACCATCCCAGAATCCGACTAAACCTTCAGTTGCCCAGAATCTGTAAAACGACTCCAAATCTATTAGTTCACCAATATCAGCCTCTGTTGCTTTCGGGTCCGCCAGAAGGTCAATTAATGCGTTTATATGTGCTCTGCCGCGTGTATCATCACCCCGTTTATGTTCAAAACTATTTTCCCACCCTTCGTAAAAGTCCACGAC
>JAPOOP010000015.1 GCA_026713385.1 Candidatus Poribacteria bacterium
ATCGCATAAAATTCCAGTTACCAGAAACCAGAAACCAGAAATCGGAGGGAAACCGATGAAAATCACAGGTTTTGAATACCGAACTATCTCCATCCCGTTTATTCCGGCAATACAGGAGCATTCGGGCATGGATTACCCGACTACCTTGGTTTGGGTGCATACAGATGAAGGGCTGACAGGATTAGGTGAGAGCAATTCCCTGAACAACGATATTACAGACCAGGCTGACCAGATTTCCGAAAGATACGTCGGCAAAAATCTTTGGGAGATTGACCTCGCCTCGGAGTCGTTTGTTTTTCAATGCGCCTTTTACGACTTGGCAGGACAGGCATTGGAAGTGCCTGCACATAAGTTAATCGGTGAAAAATATAGGGATAGCGTTGAACTCGCCTATTGGTCGCCACCGATGCCAGCTGAAGCGACAGTGGCAGAGGCGGAACGCGCCGCAAACATGGGTTTTCGGGTACATAAACTCAAGGCTCGGAAGGCGAATATTGTCGAAACCGCACGTCTCATCAAAGAAGCGTGCGGACCTGATTTCCAGATTCGTGTCGATCCGAACACGGAATTTGGAGATTTGGATACCGGTCTTCGACTCGCAGAAGAGTTACTTCCGTATAATATTGAAGTCTACGAAGACCCGATCCGATTTGAGAATTTATCTTGGTACCGTCAGATGCGAGAGAAAGTAGAGGCGCCAGTCGCTCGACATCTGGGGGCGCCTCCAGGGATTTTAGAAAATATCCTTGCGGGTGCTGTAGATGCGGTCAATATGGGTGGGAACGTCGCGGGACTCCGCAAAAGTGCCGCCGTCGCAGAAGCCGCTGACCTACCGATCTGGGTGCAAATCTTTGCATTTGGGTCATGTGTTGCATCAACATTCGCGGCACACATCGCATGTACACTGCCGAACTGCACGATGCCGATCGATGAACTTCCACACATCCGAGTTGACGATCTCTCTGGCGGGAGTATGGATCTCTCAAATGGTGCAATCCATCTATCAGATGCACCCGGGTTGGGTATCAGTCTTGATATGGATGCCGTTGAACGTTATCGGATTCGTTAGAATAGCAGTCAGCTGTCAGTAGTCGAGGCAGTTGGGAAATCGCACCGGTCGGACGTAATTTTCAGCGACCCTGTGAAACCGAAATCCACAGTATAACGTTTTATTTTCATAGAAGAGAAGTGTGGACGAAGAAAAATGCCTTCCATCTTCTCAATGAATAAACCACCAATATTGTAAGGAGAACACAATGACTTCGGAAGCGTATTGGAAAGTACTACAGAAATCCAACCGTATGCTGGCGTTAAATTGGGAAACACTTGTATCAGCGCGCATTGAAGGCAATATGAAGCGGATACGGAGAGCTGAGAGGAATTATTTCCACTCACTGCGAAGCACTATAGCCGCAACGCAAAATGCGGTTTCAGAGCGGATAACTGCGCGGTAACATGACCAATACCAGATACGCGTGTCCATGAAAAACAGAATTTCAGAGGGCCCACATGCGTATCGATGTTACCATCCTCTTTCATCTCCTTTCATTCATGTGAGTTGGATACGTGAAACTCTCTTCTAACGTCACTGTTGTTTTAATGTTTATTTTATTTACCCCGTTGGCGAGGTTGCCCACCTCGCCTTTTTGTTGTCTATTCATCAGTAGGAAATCCGGATATAAAAGATTGCAACAGTATGTGAATTCTGATAGAATGGACAGCGACATTTCGTCATAACTCTCTATTAGGAATCCATTCATTAAACGATCAAGGCCATAGCAGACAACAATATTATGAGTATTTCCCATTTACGTTATCTACAGGTTGCACAGGACGTTCTGAAACAGATTGAAGCGACACAAACCGAGGCGATTGCACAAGTCTCTGAGATATGTGCAGAGACTATAGCAGCAGACGGTCTCGTCTACCTATTCGGATCTGGACACTCGCGCATGCCCGTCGAAGAAATTTTTCCACGTTACGGCAGTTTTCCGGGTTTCTTTCCAATCGTAGAATTGGCGGTTACGTTCCATAACCAAGTCGTCGGTTGCAACGGTCAACGTCAAGCCCTCTTTCTGGAAAACGTCTCAGGATACGCAGAGGTAATTCTACGCAACTTCACCTTCGGTCCACATGACTGCATGATGGTGTTTTCCAATTCCGGCACAAACATTCTACCTATTGAAATGGCGATGGGAGCGAAGGCACAGAAGTTGCCTGTCATCGCCGTGAGTTCGGTCGCACACAGCAGCGCATCTACTTCAAAACACGCCACCGGTAAACGTTTGTTTGAAGTCGCCGATCTAACGATCGACAACTGCAATCCGCCGGGAGATGCCGTCGTAGACATCCCGAATTTGGCATATCCAGTGGGACCTACGTCCAGCATTGGCACACTTTCGATTGTCAATGCTATTAAATGCCGAGTCGCGGAACTCCTGACAGAACGTGGAAAACCTCCTGTCGTATTGACCGGTGCTCATTTCCTCGGTGCGGAAGAATCAGCAAAACAGATTGAGAGAGCTTATGACGATTATAAAGATCGCGTTCAAGGTCGTTAGTGCGCCACGATTTTTCCGTTGACTTTTCTCCCACAAATCTATATACTTTAAAGAAGCACACAAAATGCTGGGTTTCCCAAGTAAGTTTGCATCCGATGGACATTCCGATGCCGAAAACTACCAAAAGAATCGCAGTGATGGGTGGAACATTCAACCCGATTCACTACGCGCATCTGATCAGTGCTGAACAGGTTCGGTCAGGATTAGGTTACGATAAAATTCTGTTCATCCCTTCTGCCAGGCCTCCCCATAAGGTCGCAGACGCTGATATTATCGAACCGGAACATCGATATCAAATGGTGCTTTTAGCAATCGAGAAGAACCCACATTTTGAAGTGTCACGCATTGAATTGGAGCGCGC
>JAPOOP010000242.1 GCA_026713385.1 Candidatus Poribacteria bacterium
CTTCAATCACGACGCTATCACCCGCGTCGCCAAATGCCTTGTCTATCAAAATAGTTGTGACAGCTTGCGCCGCCTCTTTGAAGGTGCGTCCCGGGATAACGCCCTTTCCTGCGGCGAGTCCGTTTGCCTTAACGAAAACAGATACATTTTGATCTTCGACATACGCCATCGCTTCCTCGGCATCCGTAAATGTGCGGTGTGTCGCTGTCGGTATGTCGTTTTTCACCATCAGCTGCTTCGCGAAATCCTTACTCGCTTCAAGGCGCGCTGCTCGCTTATCGGGCCCAAAAGCTTTCAATCCGCGTTCACGGAATACATCAACAATCCCTTCAGCCAGCGGAGCTTCAGGTCCAACAACGGTGAGTGCGATGCTTTCGGATTCTGCCCAATCTGCCAACTCGGTGAACCGATTCGGCATCGGGATAGATTCTGAGATTTGTGCAATGCCGGGATTACCGGGCGTGCAATAGATTTTTTCGACGAGTGGGCTCTGTGCAAGTTTCCAGACAAGCGCGTGTTCGCGTCCGCCTTGCCCAACAACCAGAATTTTCATATTACATTCCTTTTTGACTGTATTATACCAGAATGTGTTCGGAAAATCAAGGATGTTATTATTGACAAAGCCACCGCGACCTGCTATACTGACTGCGACTCAGGTAAACGCTCTATCACAGCAAAAGTTGTAGTGGTAGGAGGGAGCAGTCTATGCGCTATTTGCAAGGTATTATTACATGGATTGATTCATTGGAATCGGGCAGGCAATTTCGGGGTTGGGCTGCAATTCTCGTCAAGATTCTCGGGGGAGTTGTCACAGTAGGTATTAGCGTGTGGAGTATTGTGATCTGTGTTGATACGATAGGTGGGAGCAAAGATTTAGAAATGACTCCATCTATTCTTGCCGTCATTGGATCAATCTTGGAAGTTTGCATCGTCATCGCCCTTGCTACAATCCTCGCCATGCTGTTTTGGAACAGATCCAACAAAATCAGAACACTGGATAATGACCCAAAGTTCATTTTGGTATCTATCACAGTCATATTGGTTCAACTGTTAGGTGAAGTCAGTTTCCTTGGACTCATCGCCGGAGGTGTTCATACGTTGGTGGCTTCAATCTTCGGATCGGGAATTCCGCGGTTCTTAGATGCTTTCCTACAGAGACGGGAACTCCTGGCCATCTTTCCGATCGATCCAAGAGGCAACATCACTTTTATCTCAAGTGTGATTTTGTCTGTAATCTCTGTTCTCTCTGGGATAGTGTTATTAATTGCTTCCTATTTCATAGCAGAAGAGATTAATGTATTTGCAAACATGGCGGAGAGTCTCAATAATATAGAGACGAAGTTGCTGGCTGAGGAAGACACATCAGAAGATTCTTGACATTCGCCCACAAAAACATGGGCATTGGTAGTAGATTGATAACGGAGGAATTGATAATGGCTGAACAACACCACGAACTCGCTCACGTTTTTACTGAGGCTTCGCAGCGTGCTAATGATGCCCGAGGCGACGAACCACGTACCCTCAATACACTCTATACTTTTCCCGGCTATACCAAAGCGGAATGGACCGAAAAAGCTGCAGCATTGCGTCAGCAGATTCGCGTTGCCAACGGCTTAGTTCCGACGCACGAACCGACCCCGCTAAATGCCGAGATATTCGGGAAAATCGAGCGGGATGATTACAGTGTCGAAAAAGTTCATTTTGAACCCTTTCCCGGCTTCTTCACAACAGGAAACCTGTACCGTCCGCTTGGGAAATCCGGTCCATTTCCAGGGATTGTGAGTCCGCATGGACACTGGGCGCGCGGGAGGCTTGAAAATATAGAGCGCGGTTCAATCCCCGGTCGCTGTATCAACTTTGCGAAACAGGGTTATGTCATTTTCGCATACGATATGCTCGGTCATAACGACAGCGGTAAACAGATAGAGCACGGCTATGGTGGTGCGCATGAAGGACTCTGGGGACTCAGTGCGATGGGACTTCAACTCCAGAACAGCATCAGTTCCATCGACTTTTTAGAGAGCCTACCAGACGTAGACAATGAACGCATTGGGTGTACAGGCGCGTCAGGTGGCGGGACACAGGCATTTATATTGACAGCGGTTGATGAACGCATTAAGGTTTCAGCACCTGTCAATATGATCTCAGCGACTATGCAAGGTGGATGTATCTGTGAAAATGCTCCAAACCTCCGTTTGGATACAAGCAACATTGAAATCGGTGCGCTGATGGCACCACGTCCACTTCTGCTTGTGTCGGCGACAGGCGACTGGACAGTAAAAACACCAACGGTTGAATACCCTGCCATCCGAAGCATCTATTCCCACTTCGATGCGGAGGATAAGGTGCATCAGGTTCAGGTAGACGCAGAACATAATTACAACCAAGAAAGCCGCGAGGCGGTGTATGCCTGGTTCGCAAAATGGTTTTTGGGCGCGGAAGACCTCTCGGCATTTAAAGAGGTTGCATTTGAAGTTGAGCCAGATGATGCTTTGTTAGCTTTCTCGGAACGCGAGATGCCAGCGCATGCCATGAAACAGGACGAGTTTCTACCGACTTGGGCGAACCGTTCTCAGCAAGCGTTTGAAAAAGTGAAACCAACGAATGAAGCAGAACTCCAAAAATTTCGCGAAGAAATGGGGAGTGGGTTACAACACGCACTCGGGTTACACATCCCGAAAAGCACGGACGTAACGCTTGTTGAACCAGAAGGTGCGTTTCCGACAACTTATCAGACAAATTTATCGGCGAGTCACCTTGTCATTGGTAGAAAGGGTATGGGAGACACTATCCCTGCTCTCCTATTTAGTCCAGAACCCCAAGTCGGACATGATCCCGTAACACTCATTGTTCATCCAGAAGGTAAGGAGAAGTTAATCAATTCGGAGACAGGCGAACCGTCCTCACTCATCACCGATTTACTCAGTGCTGACCAGAAAGTGCTGATCATAGACGTTTTTGGTACAGGTGAGCATAGCGATTATGAGAGATCAGAAGACACCAATTACTTTACCACTTATAACCGAACAACAGCAGCGTTACGCGTGCAAGATATTGTAACGGCACTGTCCTACTTCACAAACCGAGGCGATGTCTCAGAGGTGAACCTGATCGGGATAGGTGAGGCGGGATTGTGGAGTATGCTGGCGGCAGGATTTACGGATGTCAAAAACGTTGTCGTGGATGCGGGACAATATGCCCTCGACAGCGATGCGGCTTTCTTGGAAACCTTACCGATACCGAGCATCCGTCGAGTCGGCGATCTCCGCACAGCTGGAACACTCGTTGCTCCCCGACCGCTGATTATCCACAACACCGGTGATACGTTTGATACGAGATGGATCGTTGAGGTATACGGAAACATCGAAGCAGATCAGGACTTATTTGTTGAAAAAGACAAGTTGTCTGATGAAGAGATAGCCGCGCGAGTAACGACAGGTTAATGGCATTAGGACGGACGCGAAATCCCGTCGTTTGTTTGCGGGGTTGGAAGACTGGAAGATTGGAAGGGCGGACACAACGGTCCGCCCTTAATTTGTACGCGTGGTTGTAACCACGCAAAATCACAAAGCAAATTCCCCTATGAGAGATTGTATCCACGTTCGTTGTGTTGCGACAGGTCAAGCCCTTGCCGTTCCTCATCCTCTTCGACGCGTAAGCCGACCGTGGCATCCACAATTTTGAGGATGATAAATGAAAGCACACCACTCCAAACGACAGTGATGATGATACTGAGCAACTGCGCCCAGACCTGTTTTCCGATTGTCATACCTTCACTCAATCCAACACCACCTAAACCCTCAGCGACAAAAATGCCGGTCATTAAGGCACCGACAATTCCACCGATACCGTGAACACCAAATGCGTCCAAGGAATCGTCATAACCGAGTTGCGACTTCAGGGTGGTAGCACCCCAGAAACAGACAACACCGGAGACGATACCGATAGCAAGGGCGCCAATCGGTCCGACAGAACCTGAAGCAGGGGTAATCGCAACCAAGCCAGCCACAGCACCTGTTACAATGCCTAAAGCGCTCGGTTTTCCGTGTTTTGCCCATTCAACGAACATCCACGCAACGGCGGCGGTAGCAGTTGAAACTTGGGTAACGAGCATTGCCATGCCAGCGGCACCATCAGCAGCAACAGCACTACCAGCATTAAAGCCGAACCAACCCACCCAAAGCATCGAAGCACCAACAACGGTGAGTGTCAAACTGTGTGGCGGCATTGCTGTTGTTTGATAACCGAGTCGTTTTCCGACTAAGATAGCGGCAATTAACGCAGCGATACCTGCATTAATGTGCACAACGGTTCCACCCGCGAAATCGAGTGCGCCGATAATATCACCAAATAAGGAACCGTCACCTGACCATGCCATATGGCAGAGAGGTGCGTATACGATGATCGACCAAACCACGGAAAAAATCAACATTGCCGAGAACTTCATTCGCTCGGCGAATGCCCCAGCGATGAGTGCCGGTGTGATAATGGCGAATGTCAATTGGAAAGTGATAAAGACGGTTTCAGGGATAGTCCCAGAGAGGGTGTCCACGCCGATACCACGTAAAAACATGGTTCCGAGTCCGCCGACAAAAGAAGTGAGTGTCAATTGTCCTGCCTCCATACCAACGGTATTAAAGGCGAGACTGTAGCCACAGACAATCCACACGATAGTAATCAGCCCTGTCAATGCAAAACACTGCATAAGCACAGAGAGTACATTTTGGACACGTACGAGTCCGCCATAGAAAAGGGCAAGCCCAGGGATCGTCATAAAGAGCACAAGGGCAGTAGCAGTCAGCATCCAAGCGGTGTCGCCTGAATCAGGAGCAGTCGCCTCTTGTGCCATCGCTAAACTCGGCAGACCGCACAGCAGCAAAATAACAATTAGCGTTCTAATTCGTGTATAACCAGATCGCTCCTTTGCAGATTGTGATGCACATCGTTGTTGCATCTGTATCCTCCATAATATTTACAAGCAAGGGTCGCTTGTTTTGTTGTTTATGTAAAGTAGACCACTTCGTCTACCTTTTCAATTTTTCTAAGGACAGTCCTTTTGTCCTACTCACGGTTTTCTGAAAGAGAGAGCCTAATTCCGAGAAGATATTGATTCAGCATTTTAGCAGAATATCGTAATAGTATCAAACGTTTTTTAATTTACCTTGCGGTTAAACAGCGTGCGCTTAGCAATGGATACGCGTTTCTTAAAGCCGTCCTCCAAATGTAAAGCATTCTCGCAACGAAGCAAAATTATGCCATTTAAAGCATAATTTCATACGGACTACATGCTCTTCTTAATCCAGCTTTTGAAACCTGCGGTTAAGAGGTAGAGACGAAAAAAGCGGAACGTCCACAAAACATGAAGTAAAACTCAGGGATATAAGTGAAACTTCGTGTGGACGTTCCTATTCGATATTTTAGCCTCGGTCCTACCTGAACCGAAGGCTATATCATACATTCCTAACGTATTGAGGAGACATTAAAGTCAGGATAAGCACTCGCGCCATGTTCTCCGTAGTCCAATCCTGCTTGTTCTTCCTCTTCAGTGACACGTAAACCTGTAACAACCTTGATCCCGTAGAAGAGAATAAAGCCAGTAACGAGGCACCATACAAGGACAGCAACAACACCAACAATCTGTGCCCAGAGAAGTCCGAATCCTCCACCGAAGAAAACGCCACTTGAACTGTCGAAAAATCCGAGGAGAATCGTCCCTAATGCGCCACACGTACCGTGTACAGAAATGGCACCGACCGGGTCATCAATGCGAAGTTTTTCAAACAACAGAACACTCAGAACAACAACAATACCACCGAGTGCGCCGATAATCGCGGCGGATACCGGACTCACAGAGGCACAACCGGCAGTAATTGCCACCAATCCAGCGAGTGCGCCGTTAAGCGACATACCAGCATCGGGTTTGCCAAGAAAAATCCACGCAGTGATCATAGCAGTGATAGCACCTGCGGAAGCAGCGAGGTTCGTGGTTACCGCTATTTTGGATATGTCAAGCGCGTCTGCCCCCATCTGGCTACCGGGGTTAAACCCAAACCAACCGAGCCACAAGATAAAGACACCGAGTGCGGCAAGCGGTAGATTGTGTCCAGCAATCGGTCTCGGTTTCCCTTCACCATCATATTTACCAAGTCGGGGACCTAAGACAATAGCGCCCGTCAATGCGAGCCAGCCACCTGTTGAGTGGACCACGGTTGAACCCGCAAAATCTGACATACCAAAGTCTGATAACCAACCACCCCCCCAAATCCAGTGTCCAACAATGGGGTAAATGATACCGGTAATGAATACACTGTAAATCAGATAACTTTTAAACTGTGTACGTTCTGCCATCGCACCGGAAACGATAGTTGCGGCAGTAGCGGCGAACACCAGCTGGAAGAGCCATGCGGCATGTGTCGGGACGGAGCTCCATTCTAATGAAGCAAACGCTGTGGAATCAGATGGAACAAACCAACCGCTTGTTCCCATGAATGCGCTGCCGGTACCAAACATAATGGCAAAACCGATTGCCCAATACGCAATCGACCCCATTGAGAAGTCCAGTAGGTTTTTCATCAGAATGTTAACAGCGTTCTTGGCACGTGTGAAACCAGCCTCCACCATAGCGAACCCTGCCTGCATAAAGAAAACCAGAAATGCAGCGAGAAGCACCCACAATGTGTCCGCCATATACTTTGCGTCAGAAACCTTTTCACCTTCAATAGATCCATTTAAGGCGAAAACGTTCAGACTCAGCAAACATGTGAGTAGCAAAACTGTTATGATAACCTTACTTTTCATTCGAAATATCTCCTTGTAGAACAGCAGTCAGTTATCAGTTGTCAGTTGTCAGCAGCCTGTGAACTTCACCGCCATCTTGTTACTAATAACTGATAACTAACAACTAACACTTTACTATCTTTACCAGGTGCGAACGAAAGTCATTCTGCCAGTAATCCCTGTTTCATCGTCACCTTTTTGGGTTTCAACTCCAACAAAGACACCGAGGGTATTATTTTCACCATAGCCGACATTGGCCCGGAGACCTGGAGCTATACTACTGATTTCGCCTCCGGTCAAATCAAACGTTACTTCTACTTGTGGACCGATAGCAACGGTATCGTTCAGCGAATAGAGGACAAAGTTACGTGTGTAAAAAGAATCATCACCATAATCGAACATAGAATTCAAGAACCCTTGTATCCAAGATTCAAAATAGATGGAACCAGCAGTGAGATAGGTAAACAACTGCGGGGCAATCAAGGAAGAGGGACCGTTCGGGGCTGCGTAGTCAAACCCAATACCGACCATGGGGAGGAAGCTCAGAGACAGTGAATCACTATCAACAACTGGAATACCGAGTCCGATGTCTAACTCACCGAATGTCCCAACGACGTAAATATCGGTATCCAAAGAAAGACCACCGAGGAAACTTGGGGAATGACTGGCACCCACCCAGATCTGTGTCCCTAAACTATCTGTATCGGTACGGAACCAACCGGAAGCACCTGATGCCTCTTCTTCCATTTCCATCTCTTCACCGGCTTCATGTGCGTCTGCATAAACCATAGGGATACTACCAACTGCGAAAATACAAACCATTACTAACAAACGAACCAACCAAAACGTATGCGTTTTCATCAAAATCTCCTTTATACGCGTTTTAAAGCGCGCCTACAAGGTTATATTAAAATTTGAGCAACGTACAATCACGGTGCGATAGTGCCAGTCTGCGGCTTTTATGGAGAAAGAGACCGCTTGACTTCAGCATAAATTTGTGATATAGTGGTTTTGCCTGCCTTTTTCAACAAAAGGGCAGGCTTTCACCAGTGCTTACTCTGCATCTGTTTCTATTTTAAGCAAAAAGTGTGCCAATTGGCTATCGGCAGTCGGTGCGTTCGCTACGCTCACTTTCGGCTATCGGTTTATTGGCTGTTGCGTGTCTGTTGTCAGTAGGAATCTGTAGCAATTACCGAGTTTATGATCACTACAAACAGAAATCATTTATCCATCACTACTAACCGTTAACCGTTAAGTGAGGGGACAGATTTGTAAGAAAAATGCTGAAATTTTCGACAAAACATTGCCCAAAAAAGATGCAAATAGCACTTTTGAGCGTTGTTGTGCTGTTCGGGGCAGCAATCCGC
>JAPOOP010000004.1 GCA_026713385.1 Candidatus Poribacteria bacterium
ACAAATCTGATCCCTGACCTTCACACACTCGCAGCAAGTGATAGTTTTCAATGCTTTCCCTTTTACACCTACGACGAAGTTGGCGCAAACCGACAAGAGAACATCACCGATTGGGCATTGACGGAATTCCGAACCCACTACGGCGACGATACCATCACCAAGTGGGACATCTTCCATTACAACTACGGTCTCCTGCACCATCCTGACTACCGTGAGAAGTATGAGATGAACCTCAAGCGGGACCTTCCGCATATCCCCTACGCCGAAGATTTCTGGGGATTTGCTAACGCTGGTGCGCAGTTGGCAGACCTCCATGTTAACTACGAATCCGTTCCGAAATACGATAAACTGAGAAATGTCGAAACGCCGGGGCTGACGATAGATTGGCGCGTTGAGAAGATGAGGTTGTCGAAAGATAAGACGCAGCTGAAATACAATGATTTCCTGACGTTGGACGGTATCCCCGCCGAAGTGTATGAGTATCGACTCGGCACCCGTGCTGCCTTGGAGTGGATCGTGGATCAATATCGCGTCAAGACGGACAAACGGAGCGGAATCGTCAACGACCCGAACCGAATCGATCAACCGCGGTATATCGTAGATTTGGTTGGGCGTGTTATCACTGTCAGCCTGAGAACAGTAGGGATTGTGAAAAAATTACCAGCCTTGTAGAGGTTTTCTCTTAAAGGGTTGTAACCCCAATAATTTCACAGCAACTCATCTGGTTGGGAAATTTCGCCTACCAATAACCGCCTGCCGATTGTTGACTGCTGACCGCCACCTAAAATCCTACTTGCTATTAACATCGCGCTGTGCTAATATACCACAAAAGTTTCAAAGGAGAAATTTAACTATGTTTAAACTCGGCGTTATCAACGACGAAGTTTCGCAAGACTTCGCTACCGTTGTCAATTTTGTAAAAGAATTTAATCTACACTCCATCGAAATCCGCTCCGTTTGGGACAAGCTTCCCCATGAACTCACCGATACGGACATCGACGAGATGAAACGCTTGCTTGACGGCACCGACATCGAGATTATTGGGGTCGCATCTCCGTTCTTTAAATGCGATATGGACGACGCTGCAGAACGGAAAGAGCATCTCGATATACTCAAAGGGTCCATCCAGACCGCAAAGGCATTTGATACCAATCTTATCCGCACTTTCGTCTTCTGGGATACCGGTGAAACCGAGGAACGGTGGGATGAGGTTATCGCTTCTTACGATGAACCGCGTAGAATGATAGATGGCGAAGGGATCATCCTCGGCATGGAAAACGAATCCACTACCTCGCTCCGTACCGCCAAACTCACAGCAGAATTTATCGAGCAGATTGACGCTCCAAATATTCGCGGTATCTGGGATCCTGCCAATGAAGCACACGCAAAGGGTGGCGAAACCCCGTATCCCGATGCCTACAACCGCATGAAATCCACGATGATTCACGCACACCTCAAGGACGCAGGTCCGAATCCTGATACAGGCGAGATAGAATCTGTTCCCGTCGGCGACGGCATCATTGACTGGCAAGGGCAACTGCAAGCCCTCATTGACGACGGTTACGAAGGGCATCTTACCCTTGAGACGCATTGGCGACCCTCACTGAAAATTGACGAAGCTATCCTCAACCGTCCAGCAGGTCAAGCCTTCTCTGAAGCTGGTGAGGAAGCCTCACGCATCTGTATCGAAAACTTACTGGCGATGATTGAGAACCTAAAATAGTGTTCTGTCACCCTGAACTTGAAGGTCCGTTCGTAGTAGTGCGATTTATCGCACGTTCCCATGTCAAGAACGGGCAATGAATTGCCCTACTACAAACAAAAACAGATCCCATCATTTGAAAATGGATAGAGCAGTAGTAGGCACACGCCGTGTGCCGTAACCGAGTAATAAGCAAACCCCAATGAAAATTAAAGCAGTTCGAACATCTCTGTATGACATCCCACCTGAAGTTGAACGCGTCGATGCCATTCAAACTTTCGTCTCTATGGAATTTCCCTTCATTGAGATTGAAGATGTAGATGGTGTTGTGGGGACCGGGTTTTCTTATACGATCGGTAAGGGCGGGGAAGCGATTAAGCAGACGATGGATGCTTACCTCACGCCTATTCTCCTCGAAGAGGATGCTTCCAACATCGACCGAATTTGGAATCGGATGTGGATGGAGACACACTGGGTTGGCAGAGGTGGCATCGTCGGTTTAGGTATGGCAGCGGTAGACATTGCCCTCTGGGATCTCATGGCAAAGCGTGCAGGAGTGCCGCTCTACCAACTCCTTGGTGGAGCAAGATCCGCTGTCCCCGTTTACAATACAGATGGTGGCTGGCTACACCTCTCTGAAGACGAACTCGTTAGGCAATCCGTGGAATTTGTGGAGCAAGGCTTCAAAGGTATCAAGATTAAGGTCGGACGAGACAGTCTCTATGAAGATGTGGCACGCATCTTCGCCGTCAGAAAGGCAATTGGTCAGGAACCCTATCTCATGATCGATGCCAATATGAAATGGAACGCCCGCGAAGCCATTCAACTCGCGTGTCGTGTTGAAGAAGCAGACCTCTTCTGGTTTGAGGAACCGATCGAGGCAGACGATGTGGCCAGTCATGTGACACTCCGCGAGAAAACCACGATCCCGATCGCTGTTGGTGAGACTATTTACAATAAATACGTCTTTAAGGAATACATCGCACAAGGTGCGGCGGATATCCTACAAGCTGACGCTGTTCGCGTCGGTGGTATCTCTGAATGGATGAAGGTGGCACACATGGCAGAATGCTTTGGACTTTCGGTCTCACCACACTTCCTGATGGATTTGCACGTTCATCTCTCTGCCGCTGTGCCGCATTCGCTCTTTGTTGAATATATACCTTCGCTTGACCCGGTCCTTGACGATACCTTGACACTCAGGAACGGACACTTTTCACCGCCTGATCGTCCGGGACACGGCATTCTGTTCAATAAAGAGAAACTTGCACCCTATCAAATATTTTAATTATACCTTGCGGAGTAATGGAGTGAATTTCCTATTTAACGTGCTTTTCTCCTATCCGTCCTCCACTCCGTTACGGGCTTACGGTTTGGCTTTACCTTTAATTCTGCGCCCGAAGACAGTAGCCTGCAACACCGGCGCAGGCGGATATAAGTAGAACCCGTTGAAAAACCAATCACCTAATTTAACGCTTTGCGAATAATTAAAAATATGAAACTTGAAAACCGTATCGCTATTATTACAGGCGGCGGGCGCGGGATCGGTCATTCGACCGCCTTAGCGTTTGCCAAAGAAGGTGCAGACATTGTGCTTGCTGCACGGACAGACACCGAAATAACCGCCGTCGCCGAAGAGGTAAAACAACTCGGCAGACGTGCACTTGCTGTTGCAACCGATATTCAGTTGAAAACGGATGTTGATGCCATGGTTGCCCAAACGCTTGACACCTTCGGTAAGGTGGATATTCTTGTCAACAATGCAGGGATCGCAATCCACAATCCAATTCCGAAGATCCGAGAAGAGGATTGGGACCTGACGATGGCAGTCAATCTCAAGGGCGTGTTCCTCGGCACACAAGCCGTTTTCAGCCACATGTGCGAGCAGAAATACGGACACATTGTCAATGTCTCCTCGGTCTCCGGCAAATCTGGACACGTCAACGGCGGTGCGTATTGTGCCTCTAAATTCGCCGTTGTCGGTTTCACGGAGACAACGAACAATGAGGGGAGGTCACACGGTGTAAAAGCATCGGTTGTTTGTCCCGGTCCTGTGGATACCAAGATGCGCCGCGATAACCACCCGGACGATGTGATTGAGCATCTCACACTTCCAGAAGATGTCGCAGATCTCATCCTGTTTCTGGTGACACAGCCACCCCGCGCACATACACTTGAGACCGTTATCCGAACACCCTTGATGTAAGTTTTCAAGGAAATATGCTCAAACCTAACGCCAGCCCGGTAGGGGCTTTCACCCAACCGCACGCGGTATGACGCGTTGGGTTTTGCTCTGCTTTGACAACAAAATATGCTTATTGACTCGCACGCACACATCCAACTCTCCCAATTTAACCGTGATCGCGACGCAATGCTAAAACGCGCCCACGAA
>JAPOOP010000339.1 GCA_026713385.1 Candidatus Poribacteria bacterium
GCCCCCTCAAAGAAGGTTGGTGACTTGGCAAATGTGTTCCAACTCAACGTCGCGCCTCACAACTACTACAGCCATCTTGCTACTCACATGAGCGCGAGTCTCTGTGCTGTCCTGCCCAATGTGCGAATCATGGAGATTGATGATGTCCCATGGAAAGACGAATTGACGACGCATGTCCCAGACATTACAGATGGCTACATGAAAATCCCGACGCGTCCCGGATGGGGAACTGATCTCAACGAAGAGGTTGCCAAAGCACATCCCTGGCCCGATCGGAGAGGGGAGTGGTAGACATATAATTGTACCATAAGTGTCAATTTTAGAAAAAAGCGGCGGATTTTTCTTTTCCCAAACGTTCTCATGCGGAAATTCTTCACACCTGTGATAAAAACATGTGGGGAGATTGCCCGCCTTAGTCCCGTAGGGACGTTATGTTTATAGGGGCGTGGGTCCAAAAATACCACAAGCCCTGTAAGGGCGGCATTTGTAAAGGTGCTGTCATGAGAAACCTAAATTGATGGCTAGGGATAAACATATAACTGTACCAACGAAAAGGGAAGCCTTAACTTTTATGAAAGTTCAGAATAGTGACACTCCGCGTGCCTCCGATGGTGAAATCCCTAACGATGCAAACGCACGTATGAAATCTGATATTGAAAGACAATTACAAGAAGCACGGCAACGTCTCCTTGACCTGACTGGGAGAAATCGTCTTCTGAACTACCGTCCAAGCAAGAGGCGAACTATCCACGTAATTGATGAAATCCCCAAGGAAATATTTGATATACTCGTTTTGCAAGAAAAGGTGATGCAATTTAAGCCTGCCGACAAACCAACTGAAGAACTTTCTTTATTGGATGAGGCGGAAACAGAACTTTTGCCATGGCTTCAAGATATAGACCCCGCAGAACATCACACCGATCGACGCTTACAAACCGGACTCGCGAGAGAAGAGCTTCAGAAACGGCAGTATTACATTTATCAACAGGCACAGTCTGTTTTTGAAGAGCAGGGGCATTCCATTCTGTATCTTGCGCTCGGTTACCTTGAGTGGAACGAAAGCAAGAATGCTGAACAATTCAACCTCGCCCCATTAATCCTTATTCCGGTTGAATTGGAACGCCAAAAAGTACGCACCCGATTTAATCTCCGTTGGAGTGGTGCTGAACTATTTCCAAATCTTTCCCTTGAGGCAAAACTCGCTGAGCAAGGTGTAGAACTTCCTGTCCTTGGAACACCTGAAAGCAAAGGCGATATTAATGTCTATTTTCAAGCAGTAACCGATGCAGTCGCCGAGCAAGAAAACTGGAGCGTTGTGTCAGACATCTACCTTGATTTCTTCAGTTTCACTAAATTTGTGATGTATAAAGATTTGGAACCCGAGAAATGGTCAATTGATGTCCATCCTTTACTTGGGACTGTTCTTGGAGATTCAACGAACATAACTGCATCTGTGGATAGTGGGCTTGAACCAGCAGAGATTGACCTAAAATTACCGAGCCAGAGTCTCTATCACGTAATGGATGCAGATTCCTCACAGATTGCTGTCATTGAGGAAATTAAGAACGGTAAAAACCTCGTCGTTGAAGGACCACCTGGCACTGGCAAGTCTCAAACCATCGCGAACGCCATTGCTGAACTTCTCGCAGTTGGAAAAAAAGTCCTTTTTGTCAGTGAAAAAATGGCTGCTCTTGAGGTCGTAAAAGGTCGACTTGACAGTGTTGGACTTGGTGATTTTTGTTTGGAGCTACATAGCCACAAATCAAACAAACGTGCGGTGCTCAATGAACTGGAACGCACGATCTCCGTGCCTCCGCCACCAGCAGTAGGCACAGAAGGAACTTTTGCCCAAATTGATTCCTTGAAAGCAGAATTGAACACTTACGTCAACGAGCTCCATGAACCCATTGGCAAGACGCAAAAGTCCCCGTTTGTGCTATTTGGCATTCGTGAAACAGCGCAACGGCATTTTGAAAGTGTCAAGAGTGATATGCTGCCAATTCGGTTTGCCAACCCAACCGAATATACACCGGATGACTGGACCACGGCAAAGCAATGTTTGGAAGGACTCGTAACTATATTACCTCGTGTAATACCTGTGGCTAACAATCCCTGGCGTGGCTGCAAACCCGACATCGTAACACCACCTTACTTAGAAGATACGAAAGCGTTAATTGGAACATGCGTCACGACGTTGGATACTTTGGAAAAGGCAATTCACAATCTCGCTGATGCTTGTGCGATTCATATTCCTATGATGCTGGAGACTTTACCATCAGCCTTGATAGGGGCCAGTGTGATGGCAAAAGCACTTCCTATTGAACGGGAGGTTTTGTTAAATGAAACATGGGATCACCCAGATGAACAAGTTCCAATATTAATAGGACAAGTTGAAACCATTCAGAAAAAACTTCTCGGAGCCTATGCTAAATTTAACATTAACTCACTCGCTAGAACAGCAGAGGCATCACGCGATTTAGAAGACACGATTCACAGTCTCGTTGATGTTTGTGCAATTCAACATATCAGTACGCCTAAACATGTCCAAGGCATGCTTAGTACGGCGGGTGTGATGGCGGAATCAATGCCAGTTGAACGAGAGGTTTTGTTAAACGAAGCATGGAATCGCCCTAATCCTGAGGCTGAAAAACTCATTCAACAAGTTGAAACCGTTCAGGAAACCCTTGCGAATGTATTAACTATTTTTAATCCAGCAGCTTTGGAGCGAGATATTTCATCACTACGCGATGAGTACAAAGACTTATGTGGAATATTCCCACTCTCTCGTTTCTTCAACCGCAAATACCGCTCTATTAAACTTGAGATTCGTGGGTTTTACAAAGAAAAACCACCTCAAAAAATAGAGCAAATTCTCTCATCTCTTGAAGAATTAGGGCACTGTATTAACATGCGAAAGGAGATACAGGCATTGGAGCAGACGGGTCGTTCTTTATTTGGATCGTATTGGAAAGCAGAGGAGAGCGATACAGACCAACTCCGCCAGTTTGCGGAATGGATTGTGTTGTTTCGGAAAGAACTTCTTAATGGTACGTTAACTGATACGGCGGTAAACATTGTTAGCAGAGAAATTGAGAACGAACATCTAAAGGAACTCATTACGCGAGCCAAAACACAATATGAGAATTTTGTAAAACAACGCGGAACTCTTTTCAGTCAACTTGACATTGACTCTAAAACCGTATTCGGTTTAGAAGCAGGAAATATATCTTTTGGCGAACTCTCTTCACGACTTGAAATGTGGCAAACAGAACTGCCTTTATTTCCTTCATGGATGCAATTCGTCTACAGCAATATTGGCGATCCACCCCAAAAGCCGGAACAACTTATAGCGGACCTCGCGAAATTGTCACAATGTACTGACCTTCGGAAAGAAATTGGAGATTTAGAACAAACTGGGCGGGATTTATTTGGTAGGTACTGGCGCGGCGAGGATAGCGATCTAAAACGATTACACGAGTTTAAAGAATGGATTATCGAGTTCCGCAAACAATTGATCGAAGATGTGCTTACAGAACAAGCTATTGATATAGTTGGTATTGGCGTGGAGCAAGAACAAATTGAACACCTCGCTAAACAGGTTGAAACTGCTAAAATCCGTTTCGTACAACAATGTGCCGCTTTATTCAATCACCTTAGGACCGATGCCAATACCTTATTTGGTGTAGAAACTAAAAAAATCCCCTTCGCTGCGCTACGTTCACGCCTTGAATTATGGGAGCAGGGATTAACTCACCTTCAGATGTGGCGGTCATTTGTGAAACAGTGTGAGGAGTGCCAACAAACGATCGCCCAGCCACTTCTTGACAGTATTGCAGGTGATATGCTTGAACCACAAGACGTATTACCGTGCTTTGAAGGAAGACTCGCTGATGCTCTTCTTGGTGAGGCATTTCGCGAACGTACTCCACTGGACGGTTTTGATTGTGTTTCGCATGAAGGAGCTATCGCAAATTTCCGCAAACTTGACAGAGACAGCATTAAATTGAATCGACAACGGCTTGCTAGCCAGCTGCATCAGAAGCTGCCTCATCTGCTAGGGGGGGCATCCCGAGAGTCAGAAATTGGAATTCTGCAAGGGCAATTCAACCGAAAGCGAGGACACATGCCCATCCGAAAACTGTTATCAACTGCTGGTAGATTAATTCAACAAATTAAACCGTGTTTTATGATGAGTCCGCTCTCTGTCGCACAATTTTGTGACCCAGAGATGATTCAATTTGACGTTGTTGTATTTGATGAGGCAAGCCAAATTCGTCCGGAAGATGCACTCGGTGCCTTGTTGCGCGGCAGGCAAGCCATTGTCATTGGCGATACTCGGCAGCTGCCTCCTACCAGTTTCTTTGAGCATCTTGTTGATACTACCGACGATGAAGCGAAAGATGACTTCACCACGTCAATTGCTGATGTTGAAAGCATTTTGCATCAATGCCGGCAGAGTTTCCCTACCAAGCAATTGAAATGGCACTATCGGAGTAAGCACGAATCGCTCATCGCTGTCTCCAATCAAGAATTTTATGAGAACAATCTCCTTATTTTTCCTTCTCCCTTTGAGCAGGTGGGGCATTTGGGGTTGAAGTTTGTCCATCTACCGGATGCTATCTATGACCGTGGACGTAGCTCGACGAATCGGAAAGAGGCGCAAGCTGTTGTCCATGCTATCTTTGAGCATTACCGTCACTATCCAGACAAAAGTCTCGGTATCGGTACCTTTAACATGAAACAGCAGCAAGCTATCCTTGACGAGGTCGAAGTTCAGTTACACCAGCATCCAGAAATGGAACGGTTCTTTTTGAGTACTCGCGATGAGCATTTTTTCGTTAAAAATCTGGAAACAATTCAAGGTGATGAACGCGATGTTATTTTCTTGAGTATAGGTTACGGGAAAGACACATCGGGCAGGCTTCATCGAAATTTTGGACCGCTCAACCACGAGGGTGGACAACGCCGGTTGAATGTTCTCACCACGCGCGCCCGTGAACGGTGCGTTGTCTTCTCCAACTTCCGTGCCAGCGACCTCCAGCTCAATGCCGACGCTCCGGTTGGAGCGAAAGCACTAAAGGTTTTTCTTGATTATGCAGAAAACCGGAACCTACAGTCTGTTATACCCAGAGGAGGCGATACCGATTCGCCGTTTGAGGATGCTGTCCGTGAATTCCTGACCAGCTATGGTTATATTGTCAACACGCAGATTGGGTGCGCTGGTTATCGGATTGACCTCGCGGTCGTTAACCCTACTGTCCCTGGCCGTTATCTGATCGGCATTGAATGCGATGGGGCGCGGTACCATAGTTCTCCTGTCGCGCGGGATAGAGATAGATTACGGCAACAAGTGCTCGAAGGATTGGGGTGGACACTGCACCGGGTCTGGTCAACCGATTGGTATCGCAATCGGGCAGAGACCGGGCAGAGGCTATTAAAGGCCATAGAACGCGCTAAACTTGACTTACCAGAGGAAACACCAGCGATACCTGACCCAGAATCTGTTCCAGTTTCACCTGAACCAGAACCACCACTGTCCTCTGAACCGAGCTCAAGCATAGCCGATTACATCGCATGTGCAGACCTCGGTATATTGGTATATGGTGAGTTACACGCGCAACCGCCAAGTCAGATTGCAGAAGCAATTTCGCGAATAGTAGAGATTGAAAGCCCAGTCCATATTGGTGAAGTTACGCTTCGTATTCGTAACCTGTGGGGTTTAGGTCGGGCGGGAGCACGTATTAAAAATGCAATTGAGAAAGGGGCATTGAGTGCTCAGCGAAGCAGGCGAATTCGTAGAACAGGGGACTTTCTGTGGACTGTTGATGAGCGATGTATCCCAATTCGCCAGCGAAAAAAACCTAAAATTGAGTGGATCTGCGACGAAGAGATCGCGGAAGCAATGAAACTGATTATAACAATACAGGGGGCCATTCCACGTGACGCGCTCATAGCCGAATCTGCAAAACTTTTCGGTTACAAGTCTGTGCGGAAAGTTGCTGTCCAGCGAATGAAACCGATCTTGGGTGAACTAGTAAAGGCGGGTACATTCCAGATTTTATCAAATGGTATGGTGTGTTTACTATGATGTTACTGCAAGATAGTAACATCATCCGCGCTGTGGACAGGGTGGGGACTCAGGTCGTAGTCATCATCCAATGAAATGTCGTCAAGCAGAACGACTTCCCCTGAACTTGCGGACTGGTGTATGGCGAAAAACGTCTGGACGATATGCAGATTGCTGCGTCCGTGCGTGATAGGTTTCTTTCCAGTACGTAGGCACTCAAAAAAGTGAACCATGACGTTTCCAAAGGCATCTGGAAACCACGTCCCCTCTATCGACGGTTTAATTTCGCGGGTCTCCGGCTCCGTGAGGTGAACAGTCATGTCACCACTATTACCGTAAATCGCCCCTTTGGTGCCTTGGATGCGGATTTCCTCATGTGGGTGTTGTAAATTGCGTCCAGAATCGACGAGAAACGCCCAGTTGCACGAAAGCAAGCCTTGGACACCGTTCCGACTCTTGAAAAGCGCGAGGGAAACGGTTTCTCCATCCTCAATAGAGCGGTTATGTCCGTGCGCTTGGCAGTAAACACTCTCATATTCACCGAACCACTTATGCACAAGTCCAATGTGATGTACTTGCATCGCTGGAATCAGATGGCGTTCGGGGAACTCGGTGTAGAACCCGTTA
>JAPOOP010000003.1 GCA_026713385.1 Candidatus Poribacteria bacterium
GCATCATTAACAGAACCACCGGGTTGAATAATAGCACTGATCCCCGCCTCACCCGCAATTTCAACACCGTCAGGGAATGGGAAGTAGGCATCTGAGGCTAACACTGCCCCTTTCGCCTTTTCACCTGCCTTCCGGATAGCGATGATAGCGGCATCCACTCGGCTCATCTGACCTGCTCCTATACCGACGCTTTGTGTGCCGTTGGCAAGTAGGATGCAATTCGATTTGACATGTTTGCACGCCTTCCACGCAAAAAGAAGGGATTCTATCTCTGTTTCCGTTGGCGCACGAGAGGTTGCAACCTCCAAATCATCAGCGTTTAAGTCGTGGACATCTGGGTCTTGGACCAGCACACCACCGGCAATATTGCGAATCTGCAAGACAGGTTCTGCAGCCGAGAGCGACCCAGTTTCAAGAATCGGTCGGCGTTTGACACGAGACAAGGCTCGCAACGCCTTGTCGGTGTAACTCGGTGCGATAATTGCGTCAATTTTCACACCTGCCTTTGCGGCTTCGCGAATAATGTTTGCGGTTTGGAGTGTCACGTTCCGATTTAACCCGACGATCGAACCGAAAGCGGAGGTGCGATCACACTCCAATGCGTTCGCGAATGCATCTTGCAGATTGTCAGCCGTCGCCAGCCCACACGGGTTATTGTGTTTGATGATGGCACAAGCAGGAGCCTCAAAGTCTTTGACGATCTCCAAGGCGGCTTCTAAATCGAGGAGATTATTGAAGGAGAGCGGCTGTCCACTGAGTTGGTTTGCCCATGCAGCGGATGCGCCTGGACTGGCTTCAGTTTTGTAGAAAGCGGCACGTTGATGCGGGTTTTCGCCATAGCGCAATGTACGCTCTTTCTTGAAACGGAGCGTTAGGTCAGTGGCGAATTCGTCCGGTTGTGAATCTATGTTAGCGAGATAGGCAGCAATTGCGGTGTCATATTGTGCGGTATGGGTAAACGCCTTTTTCGCCAGTTCAAATCGGTTCTCTTCGGAAAGACAACCGTCGTTTGCATCCAAATCGGCGATAATTTGGGGATACTGGCTTGCCTCCGTGAGGACAGCAACATGCTTATAATTTTTTGCTGCGGCGCGAATCATCGTTGGTCCCCCGATGTCAATATTTTCAATTGCTTCGGGGAGTGTCACATCAGGCTTGGCAACGGTCGCCTCAAACGGATACAAATTGCATACCACCATGTCAATGGGGGTAATGCCGTGTGCCTCCGCTTGGGCATTGTGTTCGGCATTATCCCGGTTCGCGAGGAGTCCGCCATGAATTTTGGGGTGGAGTGTCTTGACTCTACCCTCCAGCATTTCAGGAAAGCCAGTGTAGTCAGAAACATCAAGGATGTCAATCCCGGCATCTCGCAGGTGTCCGGCAGTGCCGCCGGTGGAAAGGATTTCCACACCGTGTTGTGCAAGGGCATTGGCTATTTCTAAGAGGTTCGTTTTATCATAAACACTAATGAGCGCACGTTGTATTTTTCTCATTTTTTAATTATTCCTTGCGGTTCGATAAGTGGACTTGAGAATCTTGACGGTCTTTTCCGTAGAGCCGTCTTCCACTACGTTCCAGACTCCGAGTTTGATATAAATCATTCCTTGCGGTTCGATGAACGGTGTTTTTTAGGGCGTACCTTTTCGTAATCCCGCCCGTTGGTTGGACCTACCGTTTTTCTTTGGTGTGAGGGTTTAGAGTATGCCTACTACTTTCAAGTAAGGTATCGCGGGAACCCAAACCCGTCGTTTGCGACGTGGCTTCGCGCCGGGATCTGCGAGCGGTTGGGTATAATAAGGTCCATTTCTGATGTATTTTCAATGACTGTGCCATCTCCGATGCGCACTTCATCCCCGATATAGATTCTTCCGGGATGTTCTGATGCGCCGCGGATCGTCCCAATGACGACTGATGAACCGATGCGACACCGCTGCTCAATCTCAACAAACCCATAAATTTCAGTGTTCGTCCCGACCGTGGAATGGTCAGAAACTTGGACAGGTCCGAGCAGGCTGGTGTCTGTGCCGATTTCAACAAAATCGCCGATGACAGGATGTCGTTGTTTTACCTTGACACTCAATCCACCGAATGTGCTTGGATAGATAACGCACCCGCGACCGATGATGCCCGTCTGCCCAGTGGTTACACCGCGATGCGGGTGTTCTAAGAAATTAGCATCGCCTATCTGTGTTTCTGGATGTAAATCGGCTTGATAGTAGCGTCCACCGAGTTCCGAGATGGCGCGCGGCAACAACGGGACCGGAATCCTGTGAATGTTTGGACGCTCCTCAAGGTTATCGCTTCGTGTTAAAGCGTGTGCGACATCATGGTAAAAGAGCACACGCCAACCGGGATACGTACTTCCTACCAATTGAAGTTGATAATCCAAAACAGATGCGAGATTCAAACTCCCCAGAAAGTCTTGGTAGGGTTCAAAGGTTCGTTCCTGAATTGCGGTATCGATTTGGGAACGAAAATCAAGTGCGGCGAGTTTTTCGCGCGAGATACCGGTGTGGAGAAGATAGGCATCCCAGACAGCGGGATCTTTAAGAGAGGCGAAGCGATTCCAGAGCGCGCGACTTTTGAGACGTGGTAGTTCCCAGAGGAGCGAAAAAGCGGTTTCAAGCGCAGCACCGAGACGTGTTTCGTCCGTGACAGCCAAAAACGATTGCGCGACCATCGCATATAACTGGTCGGCCACCTCTTCAATCGCTTCCGAGAGTTCACGTCTTTGATTATGCAGCTGCGGGGCGTTATGCGACCCCGGTGCGACACATTCCAGCAAATTGCCAAGCACGGTTTCAAGAATATCCCGATTGACAAATCCGCGTCCAGAGCGTTGCGCTAAACCCTCCCGACTCATACTGTCAATACGTAAAGCGTTCAACTCGGACTTGCTATAGATGGGACGCAGACGCTCCAGCGTCTGGGTCAATAGCGGCTTTTTTCGGTGTTCGTAAGATGCATCAAAAAGTGTGTTTTTAATTTTCCTTGCGGTTCGGTCAGGTAGGCGTGGATAATGACCTACCTTCCCGTATACCCGCCCTCCATTCATTACGGCTACGGTTTTTCATTCTATCCAAGATAGCAACCTGCATTCTCACTGCGAAGCAGATGCAGGCGGATACAAGAGGAAACTCTGAATAAAAAACGCCTCATTTCTCGCCTCGCGAACATTTAAAAACCTCCTGTGCAGCCGTAACGCCAGCACCCAGTGGGACCTCATATCCGATGGAGTAGAGCCCCCGCTCGAAGGCGGAGATAGCAACAATAGCATCGTTCTCATTCATCCAGCCGAGATGTGCGATCCTGACGATTTTCCCACTTAACTGACTCTGACCGCCCGCATAGGTAACACCGTATGTGTCGCGCATCAGATTAATAAACGCCTTACCATCAATTTCTGATGGTAAGCGAATAGAGGTCAAAGTATTCGCAGGAGAGGTAGCAAAGAGGGAAAGACCGAGTGCTTTAACCGCACTTCGGGTCGCGACCGCCAAGCGATTGTGACGGGCAATGGTATTGCGGATACGTTCTGTACAGATGCGATTTAAGGCACATTGAAGTGCTGTGAGCAGCGTTATCGCCGGTGTGTAGGGGACAGAGCCCTCCAATCCGCTTTGGTGTGCTTTTCGGAAATCGAGATAGTATTTCGGAAGGTCAGAACACTTAACCGCGTGCCACGCACGTTGATTGAGCGCCGCGAACGCCAGACCCGGTGGTGTCATCAAGCCTTTTTGGGAGCAGGAAACAACAACGTCCACACCCCAATTATCCATCTGTAAATCATCAGCAGCGAGTGCGCTGACAGCGTCAACAACCAAGAGCGTCGGACGCTCACGCGTTAGAGATGCCAACGCCTCAATGTCGTGCAAGGCACCCGTCGATGTTTCACAGAGCGTTGCAAACACCGCTTTTACATCAGGATGTTCTGTTAAGAGTGCTTCAACTGTCTGTGGTTCAACAGAATCCCCCCATGTCACGTCAATCGGGATCACTTCGACCCCATAAGCGGTGCAGATGTCGTTCCACCGTTCCCCGAATTTACCGCTCCGAATGACAATTACTTTGTCTCCATGAGACAGAAGATTCGCGACTGCGCCCTCCATAGCACCGGTTCCGGACGATGTTAGAAAGAGGACATCATTCTCGGTTTGGAAAACGTGTTTGAGTTTTTCAAGAACGTCTTTAATGAGTGTTATAGCGGCATCACTGCGGTGGTAATCAATCGGTTGCGCCATCGCCAATAGGGCTTCAGGTGGAATCGGCGTGGGACCGGGTGTAAAAAGCAATTTCTTTTTCATTCTTTTAACTATGGGCTCCTGTTAACCATCAACTTGAAGAAACACCCAAGCAAAAACACTCCGTTATAAATGTTAAAGCACGAGTTGATGGTTAAATCACTCCACTTCGTTTCGTGATGGTTTTCGGTGAAGTCCGACGCTACTGGATATCTGTGCGATTATGAAGATTTTCCTCTGCCACAAAAGGGCCCCTGCATGCTTGTGCAAAACATTAAGCAGTGTTGACAGCGATAACTGTTTTGCCTTCAACGTTAACAATAACCCATTCTTGGTCAAGGAGTTCACACAACTCTATAATTGCGGCACGTTGCCCCGTGCTATCCATCGGTACTTCAATGGTGAGCGTGGCGAATTCTTCTTTTTGTATCTCGCCCTGTTTATCGAATTTCATTGGTGTAATCTGAATTTTTCTCAATTTTGCATCCATATTTTTTCCTTTATTTTTTTAACAGTCAGCAGTCGGTAGAGGAGATTATCGTTCAAGAACGCCTCTTTGCTGATTGCTGACAGCGATATTATGCGTCATTCATGAACGCGGCAACATCAATACACTCTCCGCCGCGCCGGGAAGACTCCCAACCTGCTAAAATAGGGGCTAAAGAGAAAAGCCCATCGTAATAATCACTTTGCAAAAGACTCGGATCCGCAGCCTAAACGGCACGGATAAAAGTTTTATCTTGCTCCAACCACGGATCGAATTCGTCGGCTTGGTAAAGGAGCTCGCCATTTACCACAATCCTATCGTATCCATGAATCTCAAGGCATCCACCTTCATAGAAAATAGTAAACCGCGGTTCACTCTTCGGACCCGGACCGGCTGCGACAAAGTTGAGAGTCATGGTAGCACCATTCTCAAGACAGTAGTTGAAACTCGTAGACAGAGCATTCGCATAAGCCGGGCGTTCACAATAAAACGCTTGGGACTTGTCAACGTTCAATCCAGTCATAAATCGGGTGTAATCGGTTGCGTGAACCCCCCAATCAAGGGCACTCCCGCCAGATTTGTCCATCTCTTCCCACCATGATTTGGGTCCACCGTCTGTCGAAGGTGGTAAGCCCCCGAAACTCTGAAACCGAACATGCACGACGTGTTTGTCGCTCAAATATCGGCGCGCTTCTTGGAAGATCGGACGATACCGTTCGCGAAACCCAACAGTGCTGATAACCCCTGCTTGCTGAATCGCGTTGTTAATTCGGTGTGCCACCTGCATCGTGAGTGCTTGTGGCTTCTCACTGAAGATGTGGATACCCTTTTCTGCGGCGGTCGACTCAACGTTAGTTCGTACGTACGCCGGCACGATAGAGTATAGCACGTCAATTGCTTCGGTGTCAAGCATTTCGTGTGCGTCTTGGTAGACACCTGGAATCTTGAAGCGTGCCGCTGTCTCTTGTGCGGTCTGTAGGCTGCTATCACACACAGCGACAATATCCACCGAATTTGTTTGTAATAGGTTCGGAATTCGGGTCCGGTTCGCGAAGTTTCCACATCCATAGAAA
The DNA here is from genome assembly GCA_026713385.1 of Candidatus Poribacteria bacterium. GTDB lineage: Bacteria > Poribacteria > WGA-4E > WGA-4E > WGA-3G > WGA-3G. The sequence continues at coordinate 5,802 of JAPOOP010000003.1, forward strand.
GCAACGCGAACGCGAGATGATGTTGACACAATAAATATTCTCCAAATTTATGAGACAAAGGTTTTTGTCGATCCCTGTTAGTTCTGTCCGAAATATGAAGCAACCAATACTAAATCCTGGACATTCACCACGCCATCACCATTCACATCTGCAGTATTCACGCCGGTTTGCCCAAAATGCGATGCGACCGACACCATATCTTGAATATTCACTACGCCATCACTGTTGACATCTCCCGGTATTTGTAGGAGAAATGGCGTGAAGTCCCACAACAAAACCGTGCCATCTTCACTGCCGCTGGCAAGCGTGCGACCATCGGGGGACAGGGCAAGCGTGTTAACTCTGTTTGTGTGCCCTGCGAGGACCCCGAGGCGTCTCCCACTGTCCACATCCCATAATCGAATTGTGCTGTTCCAACTTCCACTCACAAGCGTGCGACCATCCGTGGAGAAGGCGAGGGATTTGATCAGACCTAAATTCCCTCCGAAAGTTGCTTTGGGTTGTTCGGTCTGTAGATCCCACAAGTGAATTCTTCTATCCCGTCCGCCACTGGCGAGTGTGCGACCATCTGGACTAAATACAACAGCTTGAACAGGTTCTGTATGTCCTTTCAAAGTCGCTTGGCGTCGCGCGGTTCCCACATCCCATAAGTGAATCGTGGTATTTCTACCGCCGCTGGCAAGCGTGCGACCATCTGGGCTGAACGCAACAGCAAAGACATTCTGCGTATCGCCCAGTATTGCTCTATTTTCACCTGTATCAGCATCCCACAATCGAACCGTGTTGTCCCAACTCCCACTTGCAAGGGTATGCCCATTTGGACTGAAAGCGATAGCCTCAACGCCATA
>JAPOOP010000002.1 GCA_026713385.1 Candidatus Poribacteria bacterium
CCTTCTGTGCCGATTCCACCGACATACTCCGGCGGTAGTTTCCCTGTTGAATGCCCGTTAAGGATACCGGACGCACCCAGATCTGGCAGAATTATTGCATCATAGCGCGTCGCCAAATCCCCCGCACGCATTTCTGCATTCGTGAGGTTGTTGTAATCGAACTCATGCGTATCCAGAACCCAGCGCGTCCAGCCTTCGTCCATGTTTGCTGTCCACGGTTTATACAGACCAAGGCGCGGGGCGTTCACTCTTGAGAATTTTCGACTGAGCATGTCTTCGTCGATAGATACATCAGCGTGAATCTGGATACCGAATTCCGATGCGAGTGCCTGCATCTCCTCGATCTCTTGTAACGGCGGTTCTACTGTCCTAATCAGGATAGTCCCAGGTGGAAACGTTTTACCACCGAGTTCTACGTCCCGTTGTGCCGAATAGAGTGTGTATCTCGGACTATTGTCTGCAAATCTCGCTTTAAACAGACGATTGAGCGCAATTGCTTCAGTGTTCGTTCGATTTTCAAACAGATAACCGGTCGGTTCGGAGGCACCCGTTAGCGTGCCTTCCTCTTGTGATAGTGTTGAAAGTTTCCTTAAATCCGCCTCAAAAGGCTGCACGACTGTGATTGTTCTCACCCCCATCTGTAAGGGCAGCGTCCAACCCGCTATATCGTAAGGACGTTCGGGCGGTGATTCCGGTGAAAGGCGACGTTCCGGATAGTGTTGCACCTCAAGTAGATCCTTCGCGTGTGCTCGAAACGGTTGGGACATCGAAACAACATAGGTTTCCGCGGGATATTCTACGCCATCAGCGATAAACGGCGCGTTCGCTTGGTGAATCTCTACGCCGCCGCGTCGCAAAATATCCAACATCTTCAGCGTTGTGTGGATGTCGCGTTGTTGGGTTGGGATCAGAAACGCTCGTGGCGGTTCATCGTTTCCTTTCGCTATTGCATTGAGTCCCATTTTGTAAAAGTTGGTCTTCAGTGTTACCCGATGCTCCGCGGCGAAGGAGAGAATTGATAGTGCCGCTGCCTTCTCGTATTCTACGATGTCTCGCAGGCGCCACCACCCTCCGGGCCACGGTTCAGGAAAGTTTGTGCGGAGTGTATATTTATCAAGCCCGCGTCTATAGCCTTTCAAAGTATGATGCGGTTGGAAAATGGGCGTTGCTATCTCCACGCGTGCGGCTTCTGTCAAAATGCCTACCATGTTGTGGCGATACGGCACCGTCCGAAATCCGCCGTGCCACCATGTGTCGTAAACAGCACTCGAAAGCACACCGGTAAACCCGTCGCTCGTCAAATCGAAAGCGAGTTGCGCACCGATAAGCGAAAGCGTCCGCTGTAAAAGTGGTGGGATATTCGGATTGACTGGCTCAAAATACGGGGGTATCACAAACCGAGGTCCACGGTAGCTCATCTCATGCACGTCGTAGACGACCTCTGGGAACCACTCTTCATAAAGCACCTGCGTCATTATTTGCGTCTCTATCTGTGTCAGCATAAACCAATCGCGATTGTTATCGTGCCCCGTATATTTATGATACAACCACGGGATTTCCGAGCCTTCATAAGGGGTGCCGACGGTGCGATTATACCAATCCACAACGATGTTCAAACCGTCTGGATTCGCCGAGGGGATGAGCAGAATTATTACATCTTCAAGAATCTCTTTGATTTGTGGGTTCTCAGTGATTGCGAATTGATGCGCCAGTTCCATCGACATCTGTGAAGAGGCGATCTCTGTGGAATGCAAATTGCAATTAATCAGCACGACTGATTTACCCTCTTCCGCGAGCGCGTCCAATTCTGAAGTGCTGTCTTCTTTTGTAGGTATATTGGGCAACGCGAGCCGTCTTTGAATCTGCTGGTAGTGTGACAAATTCTCTAAGTTCTCTGGTGCGGAAATCAACAACATCAGAAAATCGTTACCCTCTGTCGTTTTTCCAAGTTCTTCCAATAGAACCCGATCTGAATTCGCTGCTACGTGCCGCATGTAATCAGAAACTGTCTGCCATCCTGCTACTTGATAGTCCGAACCGACCTGAAATCCGAGTGCCTCTTCAGGCGACATCAGCTGCGCGTGTACCGGTTGCTGCAACATCACGACGCACATTAACAACACACTGAGTATACTCCATAGTGGTGTGGTAGCAGTTTCCTGAGAATCTGTTGTGGGTGGGGTTTGTAACCCCGATTTTCGATAAAACGGAGGTGTGAAATTGGCGTGAAAGAAGCCAGAGATTTTCATGAGAGGTACCCTTTCTGTAGACGCTGTCCTCAGCGGTTTTGTTGTTTAGTATAATCAAAGTCTGTGACTATGTCAAGTCATCAAAGTTTAGTCACCAGAG
>JAPOOP010000014.1 GCA_026713385.1 Candidatus Poribacteria bacterium
AAGTACGACATGCGCGAATGGGCGTTCTATCCACATCTGAAAGCCTCTATTGGCGATTCCGAATGGCATCTGTTCGCGGTTGCTTATGACGACAAAGCAAAGCAAATTGTAGGCTGGCGTGATGGCGAGCAGATCGCAACAATTGATTTATCAGGCGTGGATACAGAACCGCTGCGTCAAGAGGGTTTAACGGAGATTCACACGGGTGAAGGCTTTGTCGGCTATCTCGACGACCTTCGTATCTATAACAAGCCACTCACCGATGCTGAAATCAGCCAAATTTACAACGAAACCAAAGCCATCTATGCGGGAAGGCTGGATACGAATCCCACCGAAAACAAGCAGAACATTTACAAGTACCAAGAAATAGACGACACGCTCTATAAGGCGTGGCTACAATTCAACCCGCCCGCTACAAATCAACGTAATACGGATTTATTCAGAAACATCGTTGCTGAGGGATCGAATTCGACTGTCGAGACGGCTGGTTCTGAGTTGGTGCAGGCGGCGGAATCCATGTTCAACTTCAACTCTTCTATTTCGGAGACTGCCACTGTCGCTGGACCGAAGATTATTCTCGGCACCGCTGAAACCTCCAACTGGATCCGCGATCGTGCTGATAACCTCCAATTCGATCAAATCGAAGCCGATGGGTTCATCATCAAAGCGATAGAAGATGCGGTTGTTGTTGCTGCGAAGATGCCAGCAGGGGTCATTTTTGGCGTATTTGATCTGATTCGTCGTGTTCAGCTCGGGCAGGATCCGCTTGCGCTCGATGTCTTGGAGAATCCACAGGTACCTATCCGTATGGTGGCACACTGGTCTTACTTTCGTGGACTTTTCGGTGACAGATGGCGGGGTGGCGGCAGAGACAGTTCGATTTTCAGTTGGGAAGAGTTGCGTACCGGTGAAACCAAACGCATCCGAGATTGGGTGCGCATGTTGGCATCGTGCGGTTGGAATGCGCTCTGTCCGAGTGAGATTAACTGGCACTACCGGAACAACTTTCTGGCACATCTCGACGAGGTCAAAAAACTCGCTGACATCTGTCGAGACTACGGTATCAAACTCTATTGGAGTCCGAGTTATCTCCTTGCCCTCGACCCAAAAACTGCTGATGCCCTCTATGCCCGCGTGCCTGATTTCGGTGGATACATGATGAAACTCGGTTCGGAGAAACAGAACGGGGATCCACGTCCGCCGATGGTGAATCGGATTGCGGATACACTGAAGCCATACAGTGGAACAGTGCTCGTGCGTGCGTTCGTCTACGGCAATCTTCGATATACACCCGAACCCTACCGAAACCTGATTCCCTACGATCTGTTCGCCCACGAAGACGGCAATTTCCGAGACAACGTTATTATCGTCCCGAAAGGCAGCCCTATGGATTGGGATCTCTGGGCACCGCTCCCTGCACTCGACGGTGCGATGCAGAAAAACCTCTCTGGTAGTGAACTCGTCATTGACAAGAGTTGGCCCGTCTCTTGGGTCAAAAAGTGGAAATGGTGGTTTGAACAGGATACCTATCGCAACGGACCGGGGAGTTTGAACAAATTCAGTGTCGATTGCATCATGGGTGTGTCTATGATCTCGCCGTCCCCGGCGTGGACGAAATGCCCATTGAACGCGGTGAACTATTACGGATTGGGGCGACTCTCTTGGAACCCAGACCTGACGGTAGATGAGATTTACTCGGAATGGATTCAGCAGACTTTTGATGATGATCCAGATATACTTGAAACAGTCAAAACCATTCTGATGATGCTTGAAGAGGTGACGCGTAAATCCTACAACTACCGTGGTTATCGAGGCATCTGGCTTGACTCCTCCGACGACGGCATGACGGAAAACAAGACACCCTATATTGTTAATACAGAAGGTGTAGGCGTTATAACACCCGCATTGCGTGAGCGCGTTTTAGCGCAGTATGCCCCAGGGCTTCGCAAGATATATGGATATCCGTTACGCGGAGAAGTACACCTCGCGACCTTCCACTTCACAGAACACGATCAGCCACTTTCTATCGGCAGGACTCTCATACAAGACATCTACGCCAACATGGAAGAGGGGGTCGAGATGGCGGCGCAGGCAGTTGAACTCTGGAAAACGCTTAAGGGCAAAGTAGATCCGCACAGATATGAATACACCCGGAAAACGTTAGTAGACTATGCCGCCTCTGTACGCAGCCTCACCCTTAAGAAATGGGTAACGAACTTTGAGAAGCATACCGGCAGAAAACGCGAGGAAACACTTGCTGGGTTGACTGCGGAGGCACTTGCGAAAGTTGGCACATACAACGTGCGACATTTCGGAGCTGTTGCTGATGGGAAATCAGATGACGCGAGCACTATTAACGAAGCCATTACCGCTTGCTACGCTGCTGGGGGCGGCACGGTCTTCGTGCCGTCAGGTGTCTATGCAACCGGATCCATCCACTTGAAAAGTCGTGTTACCCTCGCAATTGATGCGGGTGCTGTGCTTAAGTTTTCCTACCCTAACGCGGATACCTCACTGCTTATCGGAGAGGACTTGGAAAACGTGAAAATCTACGGTCCTGGGACCCTTGACGGAGCGGGCAACAGAGGGCTGGTCTTGAAACGCTGTAAAAACGTGGAAATCCGAAACTTGAGCGTCTATAGAGGTAGTGATTCCGCTATTCTGGCTGAAGATTGCGATGGGTTGTTGGTAGACAATACTGACATCCAAACCGATTCGGATGGGATTACTCTCTTTGAGTGTCACAACGTAACGGTTGCCGACTGCCATATCGACGCGGTGCGCCGAGAATATGGGAGACCTGTGGGAGGCGGTGAAGCAATCAAAGTCAAGAGTGAAGGACTTTCATCTGAAAACATCACCGTTCAGGATTGCTTTCTTGTAAATGAATAGGCGAGGATACAATCCTCGCCAGCAGGAGTGGGCACTTGTTCAATGAACAAGTGTCCAAATATTTTTAGGTTTTACTATATAACGCAAGCGCGATTTAATCGTCGTCGCGTTCACTCAGCAACTCACCGCGTGCGAGACGCTCAGCGTTTTCGGTAGACCACAAGATGTTCTTCATCAACTTCTGCGCTGTGATGTAGCGAGTCGCTGCCAATAGATGCATTCGCTGCTCTTCGACATCCACCGACAATTCGTAATGCCGGAACGCTACTTCCAGGACCTGAAACATGTGGAGTTCCGCATCTTCGCGGAGCAGAATGTGCGCAAGTGTTTGCTTCAACGGCGCAATCTCATGCCCCTCTTCCAGATATTGGTTCACCAGAATCTCAGCCTCGTAGACCTTCTGGAAGTCTGCAAACTCTTGTAGCCTCTCCAGCATCTTATCAGGGGAGTCATAAGTTTCATCAGGTATTCGCTGCCCTTGCCTCGGTATGCGGGCGGCGGGCATGTTCAACCAACGCAGGTATGCCAAGAAAACCACACCGTGAAAAATACCACGTAGTAAGTGGGGACTCGGTGAATACTCAAAAGCGTGATAAAGGGCGTGCGCATACGAGTAAATATTCGCGACATCGTGCCAATCACCTTCGTTCTTCAGATGAAAACGAGCCGTCCGAATTGCAGACGCGTAGGTCATTGCCCGGCAGATGTCTCTCGGATTCACACCGGCACGAAGTTTTTCTTCGACCACAGCGACAATTGGCTCGAAATCGTCTCCGAGAAGTGTCTGCGTAAACGCTGAAATGTCCAATCCCGCTTCGTTAGCTTGGTTATCCTTCCAGATACTATCAAGTCGCTCAAAGACAGGTTCTAACACTGGCACGGCATCTGCCCAGCGCGAGGTCTCCTCATGACGGGTTCGGCTGACGAGATCGACAACAATTGGGCGTAAAATTTCGTGTGCTCCCTCCCATTCGACATAATCTAACGCTTCAAACATCTTGTTGGCGAAATCAACCGCGTGTCCATCACCTGTAAAGTAGAAATCGGTCGCTGCAGTGTAGACGAAATCTGCGATTACCGATTTATCGTAGCCGCGGTCATTAAGCGTCAACAAGATACGCTCGGCTGCGCCTGAGTGCCGTTTATCTATAAAGTAGCGGAACCACCGCTTGAGCGTTTCAAGGTCGTGCTCCTCACCCATTGCGGGAAACGGTGCACGATAAGGGCGAGAACTTCCTGTCGTTCGACGGCTAATCTGACTCAAGCCGTGTACGAGAAAGAGGTTATGGTCTTTTGAATCTACATCGTCCCACAAGTTCGCCGCTAAAGTGAGAATAGCAACGCCAGACGACCACCCCTCACTACTCTTATGCGCACCGTAGTGGAGTCCCTGATGAATAATTTCGTTCGGTGCCGCGCCTGCGTCCCGAAGTGCGGTGACAGCTTTCGCGATAAAGAAGGTGCTGCGGTCTTTGAGGCCCCTCTCAAGTGCCCGTTTGCCACGGTCAATGACGCGTCGTTTTGCCGCCTCTCGCTCACCTTTTGCTAATCCAACATACAGATAGCCGTCATCGCGCAGTTCAACAGGAAAGGCTTTAAGGTCATCGCCGAAAGCCTGAAAACAACCACCGGATTTGAGGTCGAATTCCCAGTGGTGCCAATGACAAATCAGGACACCATCTCGGATGCTACCTTTGGACATAGGATAGCCCATGTGTGGGCACCGATTATCAATTGCGTAAAATTTATCTTGGTATTTGAAGACAGCCATGTGTGTACCGTTGACGTGGAACGGTTTGCCTTCCAAGTCTTGAAACTCATCAGCGCGACAGAGTTGATGATAGTCAAGATCGGTTTGGTCCACTGTCTCTACGGGCACTGGTTCAAAGTGAATAGAACCGGCACCGGCTTCTTCGGGTGTAAAGGTTGAAGTACGCACAATTAACCTCCTAACGTTTAGTGTTCAATTTAAGCACATTCGGTGATTGTTAATTGTTTGAATCTCAGATGACACGGATTTCACTTATATTTTGGCACATTTTGGAGAGGGAGTCAACAGTTTTTTATGCCTATGAGTTGTTAATTGTCTGAATCTCGGATTACGCGAATTTTAAGAAGGATTTGGGATTCGGAGGTCCTTCTACACGTGTTCGGATTCATTGATGTTCAACCTAATGTACGGTGCTGGAACACCAGAAACAACAAAGCTTTTCATGACTAAAACAATTTTTATTTTTAAACAAAACCTTTGACCCCTGCTTCACGATATGATAATCTATGAACCACGAACACCTTCGGACAAGTTTGAGTGTTTTCAAGAGAAGGTTTTGGTCCACAATACCTGAAATTCATAATGAAAATTACAGAGATTGAAGTTCACGAGATCACGCTTGAATACCAAGATTTTCTCGCCTACCAACTCAATCACTACTACGGTCCGATCCAGCGTACTGTATACGTTGTCCACACGGACACTGGCTTGGAAGGGTTGGGTGAGAGCGGGAAACGCGAGCCTCAAGATGTTATCGATCAATACATCGGGTCAAATCCGTTCGACTGGGTAGGAGATGAGACCTCGCTTGGACTTGGCACGGCGATGTACGACTTGATGGGGAAGGCAGCAGGCGTGCCGGTGTATAAGTTGTTCGGGCAGAAGTATCGTTCATGGGTGCCTGTGGGCTGTTGGACCGTTTCGACTGACCCTACGCGTATGGCAGAGACCGTCGCTACCTACGCAGCACTGGGTTACACATGGATGAAATATCACCTCTCACCCTTCGAGAATGTCCTCGACCAGACCGAGGCGATGGAAGCCGTTGCGCCAGAGGGATTTAAGATCCACTACGACTTCACGATGGGCGGCACTGATGATCACATTCCTGAATTAGTTGATGCGTTGTCCCAATACCGGATCGCGGGTTGCTTTGAAGATCCGTTGCCCGGTGAAGACATACAGGGTTACATCGAACTCCGTCAACGCTCACGACTGCCGATTGTGCTCCACCATTTCCCGATGGGTGCAACCTACGAGGTGTTCATGAGACCTGCGGACATTTACATGCTCGGGCACGCGAAAATCGGTGATGCTATCCGACGCGCAGGACTTTTTGCGGCAAATGAGAGTCCATTCATGCTTCAGAATGTGGGTGGAAATATCACGCGTGCGATGACAACCCACATGATGGCGGCGTTTCCAACGGCAACTTTTCATTTTCATTCGGATACCGAGACTTGGAAAACGGATGTGGTCAACGAGCAATTGACCCCGATTAACGGGTTCCTACGTGTTCCTGAATCTCCTGGGCTTGGGGTGACGCTGAATCGTGATGAATTAGAGCGTCTGAAGTCTTTAAATCTACCGGAACAGAAGCAGTGGATTCTCAACTCTCAATTCAGGAACGGCACGAGCATGTATAACATCGCGAATCCGACGAATTCGCTTTTCATGGTTCGTCCGGATCGGAGTCGCCTGATTCCGATGCGTTACACCGCTCCTATTTCTACGACGTATTGGGACGACGATGGCAGCACTGAATACAAAGAGACCTTCGCGCGTATTGAACGGGAAGGCGTGGTTTTGGAGAGGTGATGGAGGTGGGGAGGATGCCGGGCGACTGTGGAGCCTCCCCATAAGTTGATACGCTTGCTGGTTTGTAGTTGTTAACCATTATTTCGTGTGAGTGGTTCATGGCTGTGGATGTTGTGAGTTTGCGGGAAAGTTTAGAACGAGTTGGCTATATCCATTTGCTCTTTAAGCGAGATGTGGAACATGCCGTGGTCATGGGTTCCGACATAAAGTTGATTGTTACTAACAACGAGTGATAGAATATTATCGGGAACGTCTGCGGAAAGCAATTCCCACTCGCTGTGAGCATCTAATCGATAGGCACCGCTATCGCCGACACCGTAGATTGTCGTGCCGTCTACAGCGAATTTGTCTATGACGGTGGGCATCCGGTTTTTACCGGTGACGACATGCCAGTGTTCTCCAGTTTTTGAGATTAAGACCCCTTTATCGGTTGCGATACAAACGGTTGAACCCGCGAAGGCAATATCCTTGAAATATGCAAAACGGATCGGTAGCGTCGATGTGATGTCTTTCCAGCTGTCTCCGCTGTCAAAGGATTGAAACAATTTTCCATTCGTCTTACCGGCGTAGATGGTTTCCCCAGAAACCGCCAATGCAAATTCGGGGCTGATACCGACGAACCCTGTGTCTGTCCATTCGGGAGTGCCGGGTTTCCATTTGAAAAGCCGGTGATTGTATTCAGCGTAAAATGTCCCACCATCGATGGCAAAGGCTCCGATTTCCGTATTTTTTTTCCTCAGTAGATGGAACATATATGAGGCAGAGTCATTGTCTGGTGCTGGCTTGGCTTCAAAAGCGGGGACCCCATGAATCGGGATGAGTTCTTCACCGGCAGAGGATGCGCGAAAAATACTCGGTTTGTTCTCCTGAATCGAAATGGCGTAGAGGATGTTATCGGCGATGGTTAACTTTACGTTAGCATAAAAATCGGTATCGAGATGGTTTTGATCCGCATCTCGTGCCTTTAAGTTTTGTGCCGGCGTCGAGTTGCGGGTCAAAGTTGTTAGTTGTCGGTTATCGGTTAAGAGGTTTTCGTTATAACCGTTAACCGAAGACCGATAGTCAGTTTGTGTGTGCTCATGGGTATTGAAGTGAACGCTTTCCCAAGTCTCACCGCCATCAGTTGACCGGACAAGGTCTCCGCCGATATGCATATAGAGTCTATGATTTAGGGCAATCAAGTCGTACATTGCGGGACCTGTCATTCCGTCTATATAAGGGTGCCAAGACTCACCGGCATCGGTTGTGCGGCTGATCCCAAATGCATCTGCCTTGTAAAATGTATTTTCATCGATAGCAACAGCTGGAAATCTCGGTGTGCCAAGTGAACTGATGTTAGATCTGAGGGGTGTCCAAGTTGTCCCACCATCGGTGGATCGAAATTCGGCTACTCCGAGGACTAAGAGGGTTTTACCTGCAGCGAGGACCTGTATAGCAGAGTATAAGTTTATGACTCCAGATTCATCTGTAGGTGTTATTTCAGTCCATGAGTCTCCAAGATCTGGTGAGTGGAAGATCCTTTTCTGTAATACTTCAATGGTCCTTGGTATCTCTGGAGATGATTTAGTGGATTCCGAGTAGACGACATCAGGTGCCATTCCAACGTAGAGGTTATTTTTCTCAACGGTCAAGGCGTAAACGGCACCGGATGCGTCAGTGAGCAATTGCTGCCAGTTGCTCGAACTGAGACGATAGAGGCCTTGGTTTGTGCCAGCGAATAGGGTGTTTCCCACTACAGCGATTGTAAAAATCCGTTTCCCTGTCAATTCGTTGTTTATAGATGTCCAGTGCTGACCGGCATCAGTAGATCGAAAGATTCCTTGCTCTTGAAGGGCAATATACAATGTTACAGGGGCTTTCGGATCATGTTTTTGGGTTTCCGTTGTGACGATAATTCCATTTGCGACCCCCTTCGGACGCGGTCCAAGAGTGTTCCACGTTTCACCGCTATCTCCCGAAGCGAGCACCTCATCAACGGAAACAGTATAGAGGGTGCCTTGGTGCTCTGTCATAGGCACTCGGTACTGCCCGATGGTATCGGTGTTAATAAGCACCCATGCCGCGTTGGGTGTCAATTTATAGAGACCTGTTTTTGCGGCAGCGTAGATTGTTCCGTCAGTGGCTTCAAAGATGTTGAAGACGATACTGCCTTTCGGTCCGATTGACTGTGTCCACTGTGAATTGGAAAGCTGGGAGGCATCGTCGTCCCATGCGTTTGTTGTGAGAGTAGTCTGCGAGGGTTGCATGCCGGCACCGCTGTTTTTACCGGGGATAATCGTTCTGCCAATCTGATTCCGTACCGCGGGTTTTGCAACAATCTCAAGGTAGATAGGTTCATCAACGAGTTCAATGGTAGGTTCAGATTGTGCGTCAAAACTATATGGCTGCTGAAACCGGAGGCGGTATTGACCGCCGATGCCAAAGAGTATTACCAAGAAAACTGCGGCACTGAGAGCTGCCAAAGGGAGCAAGGGTTTCTTGGTTGGTAGTGTCGGCATTGGTTTCAGGTCGGCAATGTGTCGCATGACGTTCTCAGTGAGATTGGCAGACAATTGCACGCCGCTCAGCGTTTCGCGCACCAGCGTTTCCTCTTCTTGTAGCCGCTTGCGCGCGCGTTGAAGTCGGCTTTTAATTGTGTTCACTGACACACCTAAGAATCTGCTAATCTCTTTGGTCGTCATTTCGCCGAGGTAGTAGAGCGTCACGACGGTGCGTTCACTCTCTGGAAGTTTCTCCAGAAGCATTTTGACGAGATTCTGGCGACGATTTGCGGCTTCAGTTTCACGTTGGTGGAAATGGGAAGCCTTTTCTACCTCTTCCGGAAGTGTTTCCTCTAATGATTGCATATTCAACCTGTCTGTTTTAGATTTATTCCGTTGTATCCAATTAATGCAGAGCCGATTGGCGATGACATAAAGCCATCCATCAAATCGGTTTGGATCCTCCAGTGTTCCAAGTTTTTTGTAGACTTGGATGAAGGTGTCTTGGGTAATTTCCTCGGCAATCTGAAAATCTCCGATTTTCCGCCATATAAGGGCATGAACACCTTTTTGGTGTTTCCGCATCAATATACTGAATGCTTCGTCGTCGCCCGACAAAATTCTGCGAATCAGTTGTACATCGTTATCTATCATCAGAATTCTCCACCATCTTGGTTAATGAAGGATCCTCCTTGGTTGATGAACCATCTTCGTTAATAGAGTTTAATTAGAATTACGCTACCCTTTTTTAATTATTAAAGACACAATTTATTGGGAAAAGGGTGCATTTACATCAAAAATATTTAAAAAATACGATTTTTTTATTTTTTTACGAATTGGTAGCTTGTTTAGGGCAAGAAATCTTCCTACATTGGCCATCAGCTGTCAGTAGGATCACGAGATACTTTTCAAACTGACGCTGTGCGATTTTGAGTAAGTTCCTGTTCAAATAGCGGCAATGGTTTAGTTTTTCGTGGGGATATTTTCAACTGACGCGTCCGTGCGATTCCATCGCGATAACAAGGCTAACCTAATTGTAGCATACTACACAATTCCTAAGCAACTGAGGATACACCTATGTCACACGACGACCCTCTCCTTATATCTTTGACATTTACTTTCCGTGGGTATGCGAGTTATACCAATCTGAAGAAAATTGGTGTTTATGCACCCATTCGCTGCAAAACGGTGTCTTTAATATTAAAGGATATCCTTACAACCCGTAACTTGAGTTATATTAACTTCTTTAATTGACTATCGGAGGAATACAGATGAAATATGTACGTGCCTTTTACATAATCAGTGGGATACTACTATGTGCGAACGTTTCTTCACTTTTCGCAAAAGCCCCGGAAACTGCCAAAATCGTATTTAGATCCACGCGGGATGGCAACTTTGAGATTTACACCATGAACCCGGATGGCTCTGACCAGAAAAACTTAACCCGGCACCGTGCCAATGATTCCGCGCCTGTCTGGTCGCCGACAGGTAGACAGATTCTTTTTATCTCGGATCGAGGTGGGATACCAGATCTCTACCTTATGGATGCAGATGGGACGAATGTGCGTCAGGTGTTTAAAAAATTAATAGGCAGAGAGTTTCCAACGTGGTCGCCTGACGGAAAAGCGATTGCTTATCACCGATTTCACACATTCTCTATCTACACCGCCTCAATTGAGGGAACAAATGAGGAAAAACTTGCGGATGGCTTATGGCCTGCGTGGTCTCCCCACGGTGCTGAGATAGCTTTTATGGCAGGCGAGTTTGTTTGGGCTGACAACGGCAACCTCAGATTTCCAGACGTCAGCGTCGAGATTATCAATCTACAAACGCATGCAAAAGAGAAGCTTCTTCCGGGGAGTATTTCGATGTATAGACCTACCTGGGTACCCGATAGTGACCAGATCACCTTTTCTTGGAACGGTAGGCAAGAGAACGGTTTTTTTGAAGCTAATAGGAGAGTGCATACCATAGATATCTACGTTGTGAACCGAGATGGTAGCGGACTCAGGAAGATTATTGAGTCTGGAGAAGACATTGGAGTGTCTAACCCTACCTGGTCACCACGCGGGGATGAACTCATTTACAACATTTACAATCATCAGGGTCGCGGCTCCAGACAACTCTTCAAAATCGCTTTGGACGATGGGGTCCCAGAACAACTCACACATCGGGGTAATAACCTCCGCGCGGATTGGTTCGATCCAGCGTATGCTTTGCCGGTGTCACCCCAGCCGTCCCTTTTGACAACCACGTGGGGGAAACTCAAAACTAATACCAATTCTGATTGATGATTCCTCGTAAAAGGTCCCACTGTTTTTGGTTATGCCCGGCGTCCCTTCCCAGTAACGGGTGGGAACCCTGGTTAGGAAACCGCACCTACCGGGCTCCGGATAAATGTTGCGGTTAATGCGA
>JAPOOP010000660.1 GCA_026713385.1 Candidatus Poribacteria bacterium
TCGTGGAGGGCAGATATCCTACGTGGTCGCCTGATGGGACGAAAATAGCATATATGTCTTATATTGGAGATACCTGTCGAGTTGCCCTCATTGACATCCATACACGAAGGCAAAAACACCTTCTACCGAGAAACGCAACGCCTTGGCAAAATCATCCGTTTTGGTCGGCAACGGGGCGTAAGATCGTTTTTTCTTGGAATAAGAATCCCTTACCGCGCCTTTTGCCGGGTGATCGTTTCCCCGCCGTATGGCTGGATAAGGAGACAATCTACATTGTGAACCGGGACGGGACGGATCTCCGAGAACTTCTCAATGAAGCCGGTCCAAGGGCACAGTATCCTGTATTGTCGCCAGATGAAGAAGAAGTCCTTTATACACAAAAAATTAATGGGCGTCTACAAATTTTCAAACTTGATGTGAACAGTGGTACTCGGACCCAGTTGACCCATATTGGGCGGGTTTTTAATGCGAATTTTGGAGGGGATTGGTTCGACCCTGTGTACTTGTTGTCTGTTTCGCCACAATCGCAACTGCTAAGCAGAGTATGGGGAAAAATAAAAAAGAAATAGTGTTATAGACAGAATCACCATAAAACTGATTTTCTGGTATTATGTGCGCTTTCCGCTCCGGGCATCATATTTTTCTTATGTTTTCAGAATTAGGCAACCGTTTTGTCCTTAATCCGCGTCACTGTATATATCAACCCAATATTCGTGTGGCAAATTTTGGAAAGCGTAATAGACGCTATAGGAGAAAAAGAAAACATGATACGAGAATTTATCGGTACTGCTTTTTTGGGGATTGTTATTCTGTTTGGGACGATTTCCGCTAACGCGGGTTTGGATGAGGAACTCGTTTTTTATCTAACGTTTGATAACGTTAAAGATCAGACGGTTGTTAATGAATCTGGGAATAGTCTTAATGCCAAGATTCTTGAGAATACTGAGATTGTGAAGGGCAAATACGGGAATGCCATTCACATTACAGATGATGGTCAGGATTGTGTCAGTATTCCATCCCAGGAGAAGCTGAAAGTTACAGGCGAAATAACAATGATGACATGGATTTACTATCAAGAAACATGGAAAGATAAAAGGATGTTGCATTGGCTCGATAAAGGTTGCCATTCGGGGGAAGGTTGGGCTGGCACTTACGGTATCGGTAGTTCCGATATCGGTAACGGACCAGAGATTGTGTTGTTTCTCGGGTCGCGAGAGAAACAAGGAATTACGAACCGGCATGAATTCGCAGTTCTACACAAAATGGGTGTTCAAAGATGGTATCATGTTACTGGAAGCTACGACGGAAAAACCATGAAAATTTATTTAGATGGTAAAGTCATAGGTGAAAAACAAAAGGGGTTCAACTTCTTTGGTGGTAATGACGCGAACCTACGGATCGGATGCGCAAAAAATAGATTCCAGTATGCATTTATCAATGGTTTTATTGACGAAGCTGCGGTCTGGCAACGGGCATTAAGTGATGATGAAATCAGACAGGCAATGGCGGGGGATTTCCTTGCTGTTTCACCTAGGGATAAAGTCGCGACGACTTGGGCGAAGATAAAAAAGGGATAAGGAGATTGAATATGAAAATCTTGATTGTTGGACTTCTCATTCTGGCAATGATGAGTGGGCAGTTGAATGCTGATGACCCTTCGACGATTAACAACAAAATTACACTGAACCTTGACGGGACTCCAGAAATATCTGTCAAAGGGTTCATTGCCCCGATTGAATACACACAATATGGCTTTCATGTGGAGTGGGATGAACTGGCGAATCTGCGGGTTGCTGAGCCGGAGAAGCAGTATCCCGCGTCGGTTTTTCGGACTTTTCTGCTCCCTGAAGCAGTTTCTGTCGGTGACCTCTGGAAAATCGGAGAAGGCGGTGTGCTGGAATTGCTGCGACAACTCCACCCTAAGCCAAATTTGGATATTAGCATAAGTTCGGGCGATTCGCGTGGCTTGTGGGCATGCTTGCGCGCCTATAATGATAAATATGCTGAAATCGTGTTCCGCATCCATGCAGAATTCATTTTAGAAGATGGTCGGTTCACCCCGTCTCAATTTGCCGGGCATCTTGTTATTGATCGAATTAAGGAAAAGGTTGCCTCCTTCAAAATGCACGTTCCTGAAGGCGTACTGAATTTTGATGTTGGACGAAACAGCACCAGAACTATAGATGTCGGCTTTTGCCCGCAAATGGAACTCCGTGCTGAATCCCAAGAAGTTGTACCTGACACCGATTTTATAGAATCTATTACTCAAGAAGCGGCTGAGCGTAAGTTGATATTGCGTTTCTACAAATCGCAGCAAATCAACTGGGTATCGCTTGAGGAGGCATTGGAAATGGCACCAGCGCAGCAAAAGCCGGTTCATGTAGTTTCAATAGATGGACCGCTTGCTGATGAGGCGTGCTGAGGGAGTGGCAAAGCCTTGAGGGCAGTTGTCCTCTCCAATAATCGGATCATAGCGTTTTTGAACGAAAATTTCATCAACACATGGGTGCCGAATTCCGAATTAGGACGGGTCCCGAGTTTGCGGGATCCGATTGACAAGAGACGCGATCGCGAAGGTACAACATTTGACACAACGCACGCCTTAGCACAAGCAATCATAACTGGTTGGAAAGCCGGTTCACCTGTGGATTGTTTGGTTATCTCACCACAGTTTGAAGTGATGGGCAGACAACCCGTTAATGATTTTCTTTTCAGTGGAGGCACAGCAGAACATTACTTGATGTTTCTCAAGGAAGCCTTAGATGGAAAACAGCCAGGATTGGGTGAAGACACTTCAGAACCAGAACCGCTCAATTCGGATACCGTATTGAGTCGCTTGAAAGTTGTACTCGACGATGTGCGGACCTCACAGGAGGTACTGAATATTTTCCAGACACCAGAACCGGGTTATCAAGATTATACTGTCGTCGAAATTGATGCAACAGCGTTTGAAAACGGTGGCATACTCACGATTGATATTTCTGTTGGGCATGCCGAAGCGGCTGGTTCGTTTGATTTGTTTGCAGGTGACAGTAAACTGCCAACAGAGGGAGTACCTAA
>JAPOOP010000063.1 GCA_026713385.1 Candidatus Poribacteria bacterium
AGCGATATGAAACTCTTATCTATAAACGTTTCAAAGCCAAAGCCTATTCAATACGGCGGTAAGACTATCCAGACGGGGATTTTCAAAGAACCCGTGTCAGGCACTATCATGCTCAGAGAGAAGAATATTGATGGTGATGGGCAGGGCGATCTGCGGGTGCATGGGGGCACCTATAAAGCCATCTACGGCTATCCGTTTGAGCATTACGCCCACTGGCAGCAGGAATTACGGAGAGACGATTTTACTTACGGGCAGTTCGGCGAAAATCTCACCGTTGAAGGTCTACTGGAAACGTCAGTTCATATTGGTGATGTCTTTCAGATAGGTTCAACGGTAAAATTGCAGATTACGCAGCCGCGCGTGCCGTGTTTCAAACTCGCATACAAGATGGGACTGCCGGAATTCCCCAAACAGTTTTTAGAGAGTCGACGCGTCGGCTTCTATTTTCGAGTGCTTGAAGAAGGCGAAATAACTCCTGGTGATGCGATTGCACGTATTGAAGTCGCATCGGAACCGATGAGTGTCACAGAGATCGTCAACCTCCGCTATTTTGATAGGGACAACCACGAGAAAATCGCGCGAGCCAGGAAACTACCTGCGCTCTCGCCGAGTTGGAAAAGGGATTTTACGAAGATTTTAGCAAAATGAATATTTTTAAAGCAACAACCAAACGCGAAGCAAGCGAAGCAGCCGCACATCTCGCAAGTAACAAGCTTCGCGAGGCATTGGATGCGAATGGACGTGCCAGTTTCATCGTCGCAACAGGCGCGTCTCAATTTGACTTCCTCGCCGCACTTACTGCTGATAAAACGATCAATTGGGACAACACGACAATGTTCCATCTCGACGAATACATCGGCATTCCTGAGACACATCCCGCCAGTTTTCGCAAGTACCTGCGAGAACGTCTTGTGAACATCGTTCACCCCGGAACGATACATTTTCTCAACGGTGAAACGAACGACCCGCAAGCCGAGTGTGATCGGTTGAATCGAATTATCTCGCAACATCAGATTGATGTGGCGTTCGTCGGTATCGGTGAGAATGGCCACCTCGCCTTCAACGATCCACCAGCGGATTTTGAAACAGAGGATCCGTATATTTTGGTCGAATTGGATGAACCGTGCCGCCTCCAGCAGGTCGGCGAGGGCTGGTTTGCTGGAATTGATGATGTGCCAACCCAAGCGATTTCAATGTCCATTTGTCAAATCATGAAGGCGAAAACAATTGTTTGCACTGTGCCAGATGAACGAAAAGCGGAGGCAGTACGGAATTGCTTACACGGCGAGGTAACGCCACTGCACCCTGCTTCGATTTTACAGACGCATCCAGATTGTGCGGTATTTCTGGACGCTGGGTCGGCATCTTTGTTATAGAGAGTGGTAGAAACTCGCTGCTGGCATCTAACGCGCTGTTTTAATCTGTCCCCAAGTGACAGCGAGTTTGTCTTGTGGCGCGACATCAAATGGAATCTGTCCGAGAGCATAGAGGATTGAACGGTGGATGAGCTCCCATCCATCGTCTGTTACCTGCAGCCAGCCGGTAGAGTGGGGCCAAATGTTAACATGGCGTGCCTTCGTTGTGCCTTTCAGAAGTTTTGCCCCTTCTTCGTAGACAGAGATAGCCACAAGATCGTCGTTGTCGGCGCGCACGGCTAATATTTCGATATCGCCTTCAAAACCGCTGCACGTCATGAGTGCTATCGCGGGTTTGCTAACGGTGATGTCGCCCTTAAAACCTTCCATGATTGGATGCTCGGGATCAATGACAGTGAGGTCGTCGCCTGGATCGGAGTTGAATGTGCCGTCTGCCGCAAATCCCATATCATCGTATGTCCACGTCTCGGCATTGACAACGGGGACGGCTGAATCTTTGTAAGCGTCCAAGATATTGCCACTGGAAGTTGATTCTGAGATAAAGACAACATCTATATCGGCAAGGTTAACAGGGTGCTTTGCCAAATGCTCATGGGGTTCAACGACATAGCCCCATTCTTCGAGGTGTTCTATAAGAGGAATGTCCTTCGGGTCGGGTTCACCCGAGCCAACGAGGGCAAGTTTTTCACCCGCAGCGATAACGGAACTTACAGCAAAAAGTAGCACGAAAATTGGTAAGAAAAAGTGACGATACATGAGAAGAATTTTTCTCCTTTTGCGTTGGGTGTGAGAGGCATGGAGGCACCTACAAATAACTGCCTTTAAGGGCCTGAACGTATAACAGGTGCTCCCAAGGAATTTGATCGGATTTCAGATTAGACTTGGGTAGACTCTACAGGAAGATGGGAAATATGTCAAGCACTTTTGATTCGGAGATGAGTCACGATTGGGGGATTGCTCCTACAGTGTACGCAAACCGAATGATGGAAATGGAGGGTGTGGATGAAAGATGCAATCAGAGTAGGGGTCATTGGTGTTGGTGGAACGATCGGCAGTACAACTGCTGTTCTCGCCGCTGAGCCGAATGTCCAACTCGTCGCTTTGGCGGATCCGGATCCCATTCGTAGGAAAAGCGTCTTGGATGGGATTAAAGGTGTTCGCGTTTTCGATGATTATCGTCAGATGTTCGACGCATGCGATTTAGACGCAGTCTGTATTGGGCTTCCGACGTGGATGCATGCCCCCGTCTCAATGGAAGCGGTGGAGCTTGGACTGCATGTGCTCTGTGAAAAACCACCCTCAAACGATGCCGAGGAGTTAGTACCCGTCACGGAACTCGCTGCAACCAAAGGTCTCGCCTATATGTTTGTCCGCCAATCGAGGTTCACACCCCAGTTGATGGAAGGGCGTAGGCTTGTGCAGGCTGGAGAACTCGGCGACGTCTATTACGCTGAGACTCGGTGGATACGCACACGGTGGTGTTCTGCACGGGGATGGCGGCACGATAAAGCAAAGGGGGGTGGGGTACTTCTCGATCTCGGTATTCACGCCATTGATAACGTCTGGTTTATGATGGGGAATCCGCGTCCGACAGAGGTTATGGCTGGACTCTACTGTACATTTTCCGACCTCGCACCTCCTGAACAAACCTATACTGCAGACGATGCTGCGTGTGGGTTTGTACGGTTTGAGAACGGGTGCACCCTGCATTTTGCTGTCGCGTTTTCGCTGAATACGACAAACCGACAGGTTCCAGCAAAGGGAAGCGATCTGGTCAAAAGCGAGACGCAGGAGTTTCAACTTTACGGAACGAAGGCAGGACTCGAAAGCGGGAAGCTGCTCGTTGGAACACCCGATGGTGTTAACGTCAAACCCATAAAAGCACCGCCACAAAAAGCGGATGATATAACGCTTCAAGCGCGAGAGTTCATTCGGGCAATTCGAGACGGAGATGAACCCCTTAATTCCGGTTCTCAGGCGGTGATGCTCATGCAAATGCTCGATGGAGCGATGAAATCCAGCGAAACCGGCAGTGCCGTCGCGATTCAGTCTTTCTAATATAGTAAACCCTGAAAATACTTGGACACTTTAGAAAACACAAACCCACTCGCTGGTGAGGTTTCCCAACCTCGCCACTTTAGAGTGTCCCCAAAGCAAACGGACGCAACTGCCCAGGAGTACATAATAAGAAGATGTCTATACAACACAATTTCGAAGCATCTCAACGGAATGGACTCACACCTCAGCAGAAGCAACAATTTCACGACGACGGCTTTCTATTCGTCCGAAACGTGCTGCCAAATGAGGCACTTCAACCGTTGATTGATGAGTTATCGCAATTGGTTGATGACGGGACGCAGGCGGCAATCAAACAGGGGATCCTTGACCCGTCAGATACGTATGATGATGAGTCTTTTGAAACACGGTTGGCACGCGTCTCGAATGCTTGTTCCGACCCGAACTGGATTTGGAGCAACTATTTCAGAGACCAGAAAATCCGAACCGCTGGGATGTTCACGCTCAGGACGGCACCCTCACTCCTCGATGTTGTTGGTTCTCTCATCGGTGAGGAGATCTTTGCACATCCGCAGTTTAATTACCGAGCCAAATTGCCGGATCAAGCAATTACTGTTATCCCATGGCATCAAGATTTGGCATATCTTATCCCTGATGAAGCGGGTGATACATTGGTTGTGAATGTCTGGCTTCCGCTCGTTCGGGCGACGGAAGAGAGTGGATGTATGCAAGTCATCCGAGGTTCACACCGCCACAATCTGATTGCACACAATTACCAAGATGAGACCCCCGGGCATACGGGAGGTAAAGGTATCAGCGATGAGGAATTGCCTCCCGGCGATGTCGTTACTGCCGAACTTGAGGCAGGAGATGTTTTGCTCACGAGTGAGCGGGTTGTCCACCGTGGACTTCCGAACCGTTCTGACACAGTCCGTTGGAGTGTTGATACACGCTATAGCCAAATCGGGCTGCCAACGGGTCGCGAAAATGTTCCCGGTTTCATCGCTCGGAGTCGGTTGAATCCTGAGAGTATTACCAAATCTCATCACGACTGGAATCGGCAATTCGTGTGAAACTATGGTAAACCTGACAAACAAATAAACACGTTCTGCCCCGGTAGGCGAGGTTTCTAACCTCGCCAGCAGGTGGGTTGCGGGGTATATCAGATTAAGCGTCCCCGAACTTTTTCTGGAATAGAGAGACTGTATCGTGGTCGGGATGGTTCGGCAGTTCAGCAGGGGCTTCCCATTCTTCATCAATATCCGTTAATTTCACAGGTTTGCCATCGTTTTCCAAGACCGATTTCCAACCTGCGAGGAAGACGTTTGTCTTCTGCAAAATCTGATCAAACGTCTGTGGCATTTCGTTGTGGAGTGCCATGTTCTGGAACGCCCAAATCGTCGGCAACCAGATCTCCGTCTTGTCGAACGGATAGCCGGTGCCGGTGTGGATTCTGAAATTCTCGCCACCGTAGGCTTCCTGTGTGTGAATTTGCACCGTTCCCCACGAACCACTCACTTGATGAAGTGTCCCGTAGAATTGGCGACCATCGCTATCAACATGTTCAAAGGTAAGAACACCCGGCGGGCTGTGCCAACTATCCGTTTGATACGCGACGGACACAACCGGATTTCCAGCCTCCGCAACCGCTCTGCAGACCATATAAAGACCATGGATGCCGTGCGTGGGATAGTCGTCGAACGAGTTGGTCGCCGTGTAGCAGATGATTTGTTTATCGCTTGCCCACGCCTTGGCACGTGAAATGGCATCGTTGTGCTCATGACTCGATGGGGCAAGGATCGTCGCGCCGTTCTTTTGCGCGAGTTCAATCATTTGCCGTGCTTTCGCGAGGGAGTTTGCAAACGGACGGTTGATGAGATTCGGCAAACCCGCTTCGAGATACGGTTCATGCAGGATGTGGTTCCATGGGTGATTGTAGTAACCTCCAGAGATCACGCCGTCTACCTTCCCCAACATATCGTCAAAATTCTTGACGACTTCGCAACCATAAGGTTCAGCAACTGCTTTTGCCTTTTCGTATTCAATATCCCAGCAGTGGGTGATCTGCATCCCTGTGAAGGGTGTATCTTTCTCACCAGGACGCGGATTGATGTGCGGTGCCCACAACGGCATGTGTGAATATGAGTCTACGTTCAGAAATCCAACGCGGAAAGGTTCAGAGTTAGGTGCTTGCATGACTATCTCCTTTTAATGGCTGTCGGCAGTCGGTTATCGGCAATCAGTAATAAGACGGGAAGCATAAACAAAAACCCTCTTTGCTGACTGCTGACCGCTGATCGCTACTTACATTGAAACCCACGTCGAGCCGTTTTCACAAGATTCAACGGCTTTGTAGATGAACTGCATACCCCGTAATCCGTCATAGACCGTCGGAAAATCGTATGCCTCGGTATCCATCGGATCGCCGTCAATGTAGTGCCGGATGGCTTCAACAACCCCAACATAAATCGTCGCAAATGCTTCCAAATATCCTTCGGGATGCCCGGTCGGGATACGTGCACCTGCCGCCGCGACATCGGAAAGGTAGCCTTGACCACGGGTCAGCGTCTGTCTCGGTTCACCGTAACGATAGAGTTCAAGGTAGTTCGGGTTTTCTTGTGCCCATTTCACCGCGCCTTGTTCGGCGTAAACGCGAAGTGTAAGTCCATTCTCCTCTCCAGTAGCAACCTGACTAATGCTTAAAACACCTTTACCGCCACCCTTGAAACGAAGCAAGGCGTTAACATCCTCATCCAGTACTCTGTCGGGGAGGAAGGTGCTCTTGTCGGCACAAAGTTCGGTAATCGGGTCGCCAGTGACGTATTCAAGCAGGTTCACGCAGTGTGTACCGACATCACCCATCGTGCCGCCGATACCTGACTGCGCCGGATCAACACGCCACGCCGCTTGTTTCTGACCGAGTTTCTCGTGCGGGACCATCAGGAAGTCTTGAAGGTATTCGACGATGACCTTGCGAATTTGTCCCATTGAGCCTTCAGCGAACAACGCTCGCGCATGCCGCACAAGCGGATGACCCGTGTAATTGTGGGTTAATGCGAAGACAAGACCCGAATCTTCAACGAGTTTTACAAGTGCCTCGGCTTCATCGAGACTGTAAGTCATTGGTTTATCGCAGACGACGTGGAAACCCGCGTCCAAAAACGTCTTTGCAATTTCAAAGTGGGAGATGTTTGGTGTGACGATGCTTACAAAGTCGATACGTTCATTTTTGGGGAGCGCAGCTTCGGTTGCCGCCATCTCTGCATAACTGTTGTAGCAACGGTTTGAATCGAGATACAACTCAGCACCGGTAATTCGTGTGTTTTCTGGGTCGCGTGAGAAACATCCGGCAACGACTTCAATTTGCTGATCGAGTGTGGCTGCGATTCGATGGACACCGCCAATAAACGCGCCCTGTCCGCCACCTATCATACCCATTCGTAATTTCCGATTCCAAGATTCCATAGTGTCTTACTCCAATTTATGGTGAAACTTATACCATTTCTGATTGAAATTGTAGCATAAACTTTTAGTTTGTGCTTCCTTGTAGCATAGACTGTGAGTCTGTGCACTCAGGTGCGGTTAATGCAATATAAACTTTTAGAAATGGTTAACAATTATGTTTACACCGACTCCTTAACGAGGGAACGTTTGTAGTAGTGCGATTCATCGCACGTCGTATGAATGAAGTGTAAAAGTATTTTTTAAATTCACCATAGTTACCGATTGCCAATCGTCGGTATTTAGCTAAAACACCTTCTGATAAGTGTGAGACCTCTCTTTGACCGAAAACCGGGAACCGACGACTCTTTTAACTCAAACCGAGAATATCCCGATTCCGTGCCGTGTCGGTCTCTCCGCCTGCGAAGTCATCGAAGGCGACATCGGTCGTTTCGATAATGTGTTTGGCGATAAATGGCGCACCCTCTGCTGCCCCTTGTTCTGGGCTTTTGACACAACATTCCCATTCCAGTACTGCCCAACTGTCGTAACCCGCTTCGGTGAGGAGTGTGAACACTTGTGTGAAATCCACTTGCCCATCGCCGAGCGAACGGAATCTCCCGGCACGTCCCGCCCATGACTGATAACCACCGTAGACCCCAACCCGACCTGTCGGACGGAACTCCGCGTCCTTAACATGAAACCCCTTGATGCGCTCACTGTAAAGTCGGATGAAGTCGATATAATCGAGTTGTTGAAGGAGAAAATGGCTTGGGTCGTAGTTAAGACAGGCAGCTGGATGGTTGTCTGTGTAATCTAAGAACATCTCGTAGGTCGCGCCGTCGTAAAGGTCCGAACCCGGGTGGAGTTCGTAGGCGAAGACCTGACCGTTATCATGTGCCAGATCCAAAAGTGGCAACCAGCGTGCAGCGAGTTCTTTGAATGCCTCTTCAATAATTCCATCTGGGCGTTGGGGCCACGGATAGACGGTGTGCCACGCGAAACCGCCTGAAAGCACAGGGATAACATCCAATCCCATATTCACCGAAGCGTGGATACATTTCGTTAATTCCTCTGTCGCCCACGCTGTCCTTTCTGCTCCTCGTAAACCGGGAGGATGGAACGCCTCAAGCATAACTTTATACGCAGGATGCACAGCCAAAACCTGTCCGGCGAGGTAACCAGCGACCTCTGTCGCTTGAAGCCCCATCTCATTGAGCGTCCCTTTGAATTCATCGCAATAGGTTTTAGATTCGGCGGCTTTTCCGATGTCAATGACGCGATCGTCCCAATTGGGAATTTGGACACCTTTGTATCCCAAGCCTGCAACCCATTTTCCGATATTTTCCATCGTATCGTATGGTGCCTCATCCCGCATGAATTGGGCGAGGAAGATAGCTGGACCTTTGATTTTCGGCATTGTTCCTGTGCTCCTGTATTTGTGTGTAAACCCTAACAATGTAAGAGGTGAGGTATGA
>JAPOOP010000001.1 GCA_026713385.1 Candidatus Poribacteria bacterium
ATCCGCTCCCAGACCGCAACTGTGGAGTAGAAAAGGTGTGTATTCTTCATCGCGGATTTTCGCGTTCAATTAGATGGAAAAATCAAGACTTCTCCTCCTGTTCTTAACCCTGTTTTTCGTGATGCTCGGTTTTGGCATCATCATTCCGAACCTCGCTTATTACGCTAAAGATACCGGGGCAACTACCACAGAAATCGCTATATTAATGTCTATTTACTCCGGGATGCAACTGTTGTTCGCGCCTCTCTGGGGTAGGCTATCGGACAAGTACGGCAGAAAACCTGCAATTTTACTTGGATTGCTTGGGAATGCCGCTGCCTTAGTCGGTTTCGGATTGGCAAAAGATTACGTTTGGCTTCTCATCGCTCGCGGCGCAGCAGGTATCGCTTCAGCGGCTGTACTCCCGAGTGTAATGGCTTATGTAGCAGACATAACCACATCAGAGGAACGCGGCAGAGGGATGGGGTTAATGGGGGCTGCGATGGGACTCGGTTTCATCCTCGGACCGGCGATCGGTGGTGTCATGGGTAGCCACAATATGCCGTTCTTTGTTGCTGGCGGCTTGTCCGTCCTAAACTTCCTCTTCGCACTTATTATGCTGCCAGAGTCCCTACAGAAAGACACTGCTGATGAAACGGTTGGAGACCGACACGAATGGATCTCTCCACGCGAAATATTTCGTCAGACAACCCTGAAATCACCGCTCACTCCCCTTTTCCTTGTTGCATTTTTCTCAACCTTCAGCTTTGCAGGATTGGAAATGACGTTCCCACTGTTCATTGAAGACCGTTGGAACTACGGAGAAAAAGAAATGGGGTGGATGTTCATGTTTATGGGTGCAATTGCCGTGCCACTACAGGGCGGTTTGCTCGGGAGATTAATAAACAGTTTGGGGGAACGGCGTATCATCCTTATCGGGTTACTCCTCAGTGCGATAGGCATGGCACTTTTGCTTAGTGCTTACTCCTTCGCAACACTCACCGTGTATCTCACTATTGCTGGCGTTGGCAATCAACTTATCCGTCCAACGAATGCATCGTGGATTTCCAAACAGACCCGGATTGGTCAAGGTGCGGCTATCGGTATCATGGATGCATTCTTAAGTCTGGGACGCATTCTCGGACCCCTCCTCGGTGGCTGGCTCTATGCAAAAGAGGCTTATCCTTACGCAGTGCTGGCAGGGATTTTGTTCCTTACAACGCTCTGCTTGTACATCCCTTTGCGACGAATTAAGGAGCGAGATTAGAACCCAGCCAAGCCGAATGTGGAGCCTGTCATCCTATTTTGGTACCTCAAAGTCTAACGGGGGCAATCGGTGTTCGACACGACGTGTATTATATTCAAGCCGATACCGCCGATGCGCTTCATCATTGGGATAGTGTTCAGTATCCGGATACGGATAACTGGACATCCCGTGAAAGGGTAAGGGTTCAACCGTTTGTGATGTGAGCGTATTGATGTCGCCGTCCTTGTCCCATCCATCGCTATAAAGAATAAAATCGCGCACCCATCCTGCTTTTAATATTGGCAAGCGTGATGCTTCAAATTCCACTGTAATCTCGTCCCCCGCATTGAGGATAACGTACATGTCGTCAGTCTCCTGCAATAACGGAGCGACATCACCGTAACGGGTGTAATATCCCGCCAAATCTCGCCACTGTGCAGCCTTTGTAACTTTTTGGTAATCAAACAGGTGTGGGGCATGTGGGTTCGGACGGTACATCTCAGAAAAGCCACGGTAGTGTAAATCCGCGCGATCTGGGTTCAATGTCGTCACTTCCATTGGGACTGTCTGTGTGCCGACAGTGAAAAACGCTGTGTCCCAGTAAATCTGCATGTCGGTTTCAATCCGAACGCGTCGGTCATCCGACAGAAATTTACCTGTCAGGTCAACGGTGATCGTCTTATTTTTTCCCGCGGGGAGTCCGATCATATTGATAACAGTTTTCCATTTTCCTGTCTTATCTTTCACAGCGACCGAAGGAAAACGAGGATTGATTGCTGGGTTCTGGAACAAAGCAACATTGATACTGGTATCCGTCGGGAAGATCCACCCACCGAGGAAGAGCGTCAGCGGTGTATCGTTTGGAATATCGCCGAGATCGAGAACAACGGCATGCGGTTCAACAACGCCTTGGCAGGCACCGGGTGCGTGTTCAACGGCGTAGCGGTAATCAAATGCCTTTAACGCATCGGACACATCTTTGCCATGATGATCCACAGCAACTTTCGGGAACCGTTTCTCTGCGACACCATAGATTTTGAACTCTGCAAAGGGTGGCGGTGTA
>JAPOOP010000104.1 GCA_026713385.1 Candidatus Poribacteria bacterium
GCCGCAACCGATCGTCGATTTCATGGTGAACAGCGTCGCACACATCTTGGAAACCGAGTTCGGTCGGTCGCTGTCGGATACCGGCGTGCATATCATCGATCCATTCGTCGGGACAGGAAATTTCATCGTCCGGCTCATGCAGGACATCCAAGGCACGGCATTAGAGGCAAAATACCGGCATGAGCTGCATTGCAACGAGGTAATGCTCCTGCCCTATTACATCGCCAGCCTGAACATCGAGCAGGAGTTCTTTGAACGGACGGGGACGTATCTGCCGTTTGAAGGGATCGCACTTGCGGACACCTTTGAGTTGCTTGAGCAGGACCAAGCGGAACTCTTCACGCGTGAAAACACAGAACGCGTGCAGAAACAGAAAGCAGCGGATATGTTCGTCGTTATCGGTAACCCCCCTTATAACATGGGGCAAGTCAACGACAGCGACAACAATAGAAACCGAAAATACGAGATAATGGATGCTCGGATTACGGAATCTTATGTTTCAGATTCCAAAGCGACACTCAAAACTGCCCTCTACGATCCCTACGTCAAAGCGTTCAGTTGGGCATCAGAACGAATTGGCAAGGAAGGGGTCGTCGCCTTTGTGACGAATAACGGCTTTCTTAGTGGTACAGCATTTGATGGCATGCGGAAACACCTCGCGCAGGACTTCAACGCAATTTACATTTTGGATCTGGGTGGAAATGTCCGTCAGAATCCGAAGTTATCAGGGACAACACACAACGTCTTTGGCATTCAGGTTGGAGTGAGCATTAATCTTTTCATCAAGAGAAGTGAGGAGCGAATAGATGCGAAACCAGTCGAAATTTTTTATGCAGATGTTGATGAATTTTGGCGGAAGGAAGAGAAGTATAATTATCTCGATTCAAAGGGACACTATCAAAACATCGAATGGAAACAGATAGCACCCGATAATCGCTATACATGGCTCACCGAAGGACTCCACACTGAGTTTGATACCTTTATACCGATGGGGACTAAGGAGGCAAAGGCGCAGAAAAGTGTAGCGGCAAATGTGATTTTCAAAACTTATAGTGCGGGTGTTAAGACCAATCGTGATACGTGGATTTACAACTTCAATCGAAACTCACTTACTGAGAATATTCAGAGAATGATTGACACTTACAACGCAGAAATGGATAGGTGGAAGCGTCGAGAAAACCAGAAGGCAGATGTTACTGATTTCGTAGTTTACGATGACACAAAAATCAAGTGGGATCTGAGATTGCGACAACACTTGCAACGCGGCAAACTTGTCGAATATACGGAAAACAAGGTGCGCATATCACTCTACCGACCATTCACAAAGTCTAATCTGTTCTTCGACCGAGCTCTGAATAATAGTGTCTATCTGATTCCATATTTCTTTCCAACACCAGAAACGGAAATAGAAAATCGGGTAATGTGGCTTAAGGTTGGAAAGGAATGGCAAATGTTCGCTCTAATGACAAACCAAATTCCAGACCTACTACCACAGGGCGGTTCTCAATGCTTCCCGTTCTACACCTACGACGAGGACGGCACGAACCGACAAGAGAACATCACCGATTGGGCATTGGCGGAATTCCGAAACCACTATGGCGACGACACCATCACCAAGTGGGACATCTTCCACTATAACTACGGTCTCTTGCATCACCCTACCTATCGAGAGAAATACGAGATGAACCTCAAGCGGGATTTGCCTCATATCCCATTCGCTGAAGATTTTTGGGGATTTGCCACCGCAGGCACTGCGTTAGCAGACCTCCACGTCAACTATGAATCCGCGCCGAAATATGATGGGCTGAAA